>JALYQB010000220.1 GCA_030856045.1 Actinomycetota bacterium | reverse complement strand
CCCGCTCGGCGCCGCCCACGTCACCCTCCGTCCTCCGCGGCCGGTCTCCCGGCCCCGCCGCTGATCCACGCGTCGACGGCCGGCACCGGCGCCGCAGTCGACCGCGAGGCCCGGGCCCACGCCTGCGACACGCGGGCCGCCAAGCGGGTCAACGCCCCGACCAGGATCACGGTTCCCAGCGCGAGCTCGACGAGCGGCAGCCCGGTCGCGACCGGGTCGACGAGCCCGCCCGGCAGCATCTCGTTGGCGCCCACCGCCAGCCGCGTGCCGCCGGGATCGGCCGCTTTCAGCCCACCCGACACCAGCCACACCGCGGCGAGGCCCAGCCGCACTGCCGTGCCCAGAGCGTCGAGGCCGCGAGCCGACGGTCGGGACACGGCGCGGAGGGGTACCGACCGCGCCATGAAGGACCCGGATCGTGCACCCGATCCGGGAATGGACGGCACGTCTCTCACCGGATGGGTGGGCACGATGCCCACCCCCGCTCAAGTGCCCCTGTCCCGACAGCCAGCGAGTAAAGGCGTTCTGCAGGGCGGTCCCGGGCGCCCCACATCGCTGATGGCAAGCCTGGACAGCGATCGACGAAGGCACTACAATCGAACATGTGTTCGATACTGGAGGAGCTGCGGTGATGCTCGACGAGCCCGCCGTCGTGGCAACGCTGCCGAACCCGCGGTGGCTGCCGGAGTGGCTGGTGCACCCCGGTCCAGTGACGCCGCCTGGACCCACGGCGTGGTCGACGCAGCTCCCGGACGGGTTGCTCGCCGACCTGCTGGAACAGCAGCGCGGTGAGCCTGGCGCCTTCGAGCGACTGGAGCGGATCGGCGCCTGGGAGCGGGTCATCGCGTGGGCGCAGGCCAACCAGCTCCGCGAGATGGCCGACCACGCCCACGAGGAGGACCGCCGCTGCCGCGAGGAGGCCGAGCGGAGGGCACTCGACCGGGCGGCAGGGCTGCGAGTGCCACCCGAGGTGTTCGCGGTGGACGGCGTCGAGTCCGCCGCCGCCGAGCTCGCCCTGATGCTGCGGTGCGCGCCCGCGACGGCCACGAGCCGACTCTCGGACGCGCTCACGCTGACCGGGCGGTTCCCTGCGACGGTGTCCGCGTTGCACACCGGGCGGATCACGCTCTCCAAGGCCCGCACCATCGCCGAGCAGACCGAGCAGCTCTCCGACGCCCACGCCGCCACGGTCGAAGCGCGCGCGGGTGCTGACCCGGGCGGGCAACCAGACGACGGGGCAACTGCGGCAGTCCGTGCGCCGTGCGGTCACCCGGATGGACCCCGCCGCGGTGCGGCGGCGCCACCAGGCTGCCAGGGCGGACCGGGGGGTGCGGTTCTGGGACCTGCCCGACGGGATGGCGACCGTGTCGGCCTGCCTGCCCGCAGCCGAGGCGCTGGGTGTGTACGGGGTGCTCGACGAGTGCGCTCGTCGCAGCGCTGACACGTGCGGTGCAGGCAACGACGCGACGGACGGCGCCGCGACCGACGGGTGCACGGCAGCCGCGGGCAGGCGCACTCTCGCGGCCCGCCGCGCCGACGCGCTGGTGGACCTCGTATGCGGGATCGCCGGGTACACGAGCGAAGGCACGCGGTGTGCCGAGCGGACCCTGTCCGGCGCCGCTCGCGGCCGTGCTCGCAGCCGCCGGTCGCGGGTGAAAGTGCAGGTCCGGGTGACCGTGCCGTTCAGCACCCTCTTCGGAATCGACGACCAGCCCGGCGAGCTCGCCGGTTACGGCCCGATCACCGCCGACCAGGCGCGCGAACTGGCGGCGGAGGGTACGTGGCGGCGCATTCTGACCGATCCCGCCACGGGCGCCCCCACTGACATCGGCACCACGGCTTACCGACCGCCGCGGTCGCTGCGCGAGTACGTGGTGACGCGGAGCCCGGAGTGCGGCTTCCCCCCGTGCGGCGCGGCCGCACACCGTGGTGATCTCGACCACCGGATCCCCTACGACGCCGCCGCGGGCACCGGGCCGACCTGCGAGCACAACCTCGACCCCTACTGCCAGTGCCACCACCAGCTCAAGCACGCCCAGGGGTGGAGTGTCGAACGCGGCCCGGGCGGCGGCATCGTGTGGACGAGTCCGAGCGGGCATCAGTGGAGCTGGGAGCCGCCGCCCGTGGCTGAGCCGGTGACACCGCCCCCGCCACGTGATCCGGACGAACCACCGCCATTCTGATCGATCGGACCGCCGGAAGCGAGGCGAGCCTCTCCTCAGCGAGGCTGTCCTGAGAAAGGGGTACCCGGTGCACGCTGTACCGGGTACCCCTGGAGGAGGCGCGGTGGACGCAGTCAGTGAGATCGGGCACCAGCACCAGGACGTGTCGGGCGGTTGGCTGCGCCCCGCGGTCTTCGGCGCGATGGACGGACTGGTCACCAACATCGCGCTCGTCGCGGGCGTCGGCGGTGGCGGCGCAAGCGACGACATCATCGTGCTCACCGGGATGGCCGGGCTGGTCGCGGGCGCGTTCTCGATGGCGCTCGGCGAGTACGCGTCGGTGGAGACGCAGAACGACTCGGTGCGCGCCGAGGTCCGGGTGGAGCGCGACGAGCTGCGCCGCAACCCGTCGGGTGAGCGCGCGGAGCTGGTCGAGTCATTCGTCGACCTCGGGCTGAGCCGGCCGACCGCCGAGCGGGTGGCCGGCGAGGTGCACGCCGACCCGGCGCTCGCGGTGAAGGTGCACATGACGCAGGAACTCGGCGTGGACCCCGACGATCAGCCCTCGCCGTGGGTCGCGGGCGGATCGTCGTTTCTCTGCTTCGCGGTCGGCGCGCTCATGCCGCTGCTGCCGTTCGTCCTCGGCTTCGGATCGCTGCTGCTCGGGCTTGGTTTCGGCACCGTGGGCCTGTTCGTGGCCGGCGCGGTGGCGGCCCGGTTCACCACCCGCCCGTGGTGGCTCGGCGGGCTGCGCCAGGTCGGCTTCGGAGCCATCGCCGCGGTCGCGACGTTCCTGGTGGGGTGGCTGATCGGGGTCGGCGTCTCGTAGCGCTCACGCGTCGGGTTGCCGCGGCCGCCCAGCGATGCGCCGACCGGTCGGCACCTCAGGCCCCTCGTCGAGACACCCGCCCTCGGCTGCGATCTGCGCGGCGGTGTGCTCGTCGCGCCGCGGCAGGGACTCCGGGGCGCGGAACCACACCACCGCCGCGACGAGGGCGATGGCACCGGTGAGGGTGAACGCCGCCGAGTAGCTCAGTCGGTCGGCGAGAAGCCCGGCGGCGAGGGGTCCGACGATCGCGCCGATGTCCGCGGCCATCTGGTAGCCGGCGAGCACCGGGCCGCCCCGGCCCCGCGAGCCGATGACGTCGGCTACCGCGGCGCCCTGGGCCGGGGTGAGCATCCCCGTGCCGAGCCCGGCGATGAGCGTCGCGGTGAGGAAGGCGGGCACCTCGGTGGTGTAGCCGACCCAGACGGTGGAACCGCCGGCGACGAGCAGCCCGACGACCATCGGCGGGCGGCGGCCGATCGTGTCCGCGAGGCGCCCTGACACCAGGAGCGTTGCGACGTTGCCCGCGGCGAACACCGACAGCGCGATCCCGGCGAACGCGGCCTCGCGATCCAGGGCCTCGACGACGAACAGCGGTACCAGGGACACCCGCACGCCGAACACGGCCCAGCCGTTGACGAAGCTCGACAGCAGCGACGCCCGGTAGGTCGGGTCGCGCAGCGCCTGCCGCACGGTCATCGGCGCGACGTCGCTCACGGCCTCGGGGTCGGCGAGCGTGGAACGGCGCAGGAACAGCCAACCCACGAATGCCGCGACGAACAGCGCGGCGCCGTACACGATGAACGGGGCGCGGGGCGAGAGCCCGACGAGCCCGCCGCCCACGAGCGGCCCGGTGACGTTGCCGAGCAGGAAGCTCGTGGCCCACAGGCCGGTGGAACGGCCGCGCAGCGGGGGTGGGGTCATCCGGACGAGCAGCGCGAGCGCCGACACGGTGAACATCGTGGAGCCGATCCCACCGAGGGAGCGGAACAGCAGGAGCTGCCAGTACGACGCGGCGAACGCGCACGCCACGGTCGACAGCCCGACGATCGTGATGCCGCTGACGTAGACCCAGCGCTCGCCGAGGCGGGTGACCAGGCGCCCGCTGGCCGGGGCGAACAGCAGCCGGGTCAGCGCGAAGGCGCTCACCACCGCGGACACCGCGAGGACGCTCACATCGAAGCTGCGGGCGAAGGTGGGCAGGGCGGGGGCGAGGATCCCGAACCCGATGGCGATCACGAAGCTGACGGCCACCAGGACCCACACCTCGCGGGGCAGCTGCGGCTGCGGTGGGCTCGCGGACACCGCGCGCTGTCCGCGTCGCACCAGCCGCCTCCCCAGCTTGCAGTTCCTTAGCCGACCTAACGGTACTCCTGCCCCCAGGGACGCCGACCAGCTCGAGGGTGCCGCTCGTCACCAACTGCGCGGCGGCGGGGTCGAGCGCGACGACGGTCGGCAGCGCGGCCCCAGACGGTGGCAACGGTCTTGCTCGCCCGACGACCATGTGAGGACGAGGGGACCCGCCGCGCCGCCCGGTCGGGACCGTCGTGCATCATTCCGCCCGTGACGGACTGGTCCTCGCGCGGCGCCGCCACCCTCGCCGTGATGGCCGCGCTGGCGGCGCCGGTCCTCGCTGCCCCGTCCGCTGCCGCCGGCGGGGAACGGCTCACCCACGAGGATGCCGTCGACCGGCTCGACGAGGCGGGCATCCCGTGGAGCTCGACCGGCGGGTGCAGCGACCGCGCCGATCCGGAATGCACGTCGTTCGAGGACATCTTCTCCGGCACGATCGACGGCGTGGTCACGCTGCAGGGCGCCAGCGGGTGCGGGCTGCGCGTCACCGGCGGCACCGAGGCGGGCCACCTGCCCGGCCCGTACAGCCACGAGGCGGGCTACAAGGTCGACATCGCGCTCGGTGACTGCGTCGGCGACTACATCCGGTCGACCTTCATCGCGGTGCCGCCCCCCGAGTTCGGCATCGAGGCCTACCGCTCACCCGCCGGCAACGAGTACGTGCTCGAGAGCGACCACTGGGACATCGTCTACTTCTGACGGTCGGCGCCCGGCCGGAACTCCCACAACCCGCGCAGCGCGGGGACCACCGCGTACGGCCACCAGACCGCGGCGTACGGCACGCCATTCAGCGCGGCCGCGTAGAGCAACGCAGAGAGGACCACGGCGGCCAGCACGCCGATGGTGCGTCCTCCGAGGCGCAGGATCCCACCGAGCACGACAGCCACGACCCCGCCGATCAGCAGGAACACCCCGTTGACGACCCAGGGCGGACCGCCTACCGCCCCGAACGGGGGAACGCTGTGGTAATGCAGCAACACGAGGGCGCCCCACACCGACACGGCGACGCCGGTGCCCCACAGCGGTGAGCGCCTGCCGCCGGCCGCCGCCGCGGCGAGGAAGGCGAGCCCGGACAGCAGCGGGACGGTGAAGAAGCCGTCCAGCGGCCGGTCTCGGCCCAGCGCCACCGGGGAGGCGAGCACGAGCACGACCGCCGCGCCGCCGAGCAGGACGAGACCGGACCGGCGCGCTGGGCTCATGGCGCCATCATCCAGAACGCGACGGAGCCTCCCGGCACCAGGTGCCGGGAGGCTCCGTCGTGTCCTGCGGTGGAGGTGCCGGGAATCGAACCCGGGTCCTCCGTCGCCTCGTCAGGGCTTCTCCG
Organism: Actinomycetota bacterium; assembly: GCA_030856045.1. Classification (GTDB taxonomy): domain Bacteria; phylum Actinomycetota; class Actinomycetes; order Mycobacteriales; family Pseudonocardiaceae; genus JALYQB01. The sequence continues at coordinate 17,840 of JALYQB010000220.1, read as the reverse complement.
TGCGCAGTCCGCTGTGCCTCTACTCGGATCCACCGGTCCCGCGGACAAGCCGGTGTGACGATCCCAGTCGCTGTGAGGTGTCCTAGCAGGCCCCGCGACCGGGCCTGCTAGTGAAGTCCCCTAGCTGATGCCGGGGTCCGGGGCGGGGACGCCCCCGGTCCGACAGAGTCGCTCCTCGCTCAGGCGGCGAGGGCGAACTCGCGCTGACTGGAGTCGGCGCTTATTGGGGTGCGATGACGCTTACGGTGGTCTCTCGCCTGCACCGGCACGCTTCCCACTGACTCAACGTCCGGAGTCGAAACCGTTCACCCCCTCGTCGGGCCGGACAACCCGACCAGCATAACGCCGAGGACCGACCGGATCATCCCCGATCGCGGGAGCGGGCCGGCGCGGCTATTCCGTGCGGTCGTGGGGCTCGCGGGACCGCACATCCGGCATGCTGTCCCGCGCCGGTGCGGCGGTCCCGTTTCCGGTGCGGTGCGGCGACCCGGGGTCCGGGTCGAGCCGGTCGGCGTGCTCCCACTGCTCCTGTGCAGCCTCGCGGTCCCGTGCGGCGCGGGCGCCCTCCTCCCGGGCGATGGCCTGCTCCCGGTTGGCCCGGCCGATGCGCTCCTGGGCCTCGGCCTCACGACGGTCAGCCTGTGCCCCGCGCACCTCGGCCTCCTGCCGGTGCTCGACTGCTTCCTCGCGCCGGCTCTCCCGCTGACGACGCCGCGCCCGCTGGCTCAGCACCACGAGCAGCACGATGCCCAGCAGCACGAGGAGAGCGACCACGATGATGATGGCGGTATCCATGACGACAACCTCCTGGCTAGCTTCCGTACCCAAGGTTTCCCGAATGGGTGATATCTTAACCACCATATGACGCTGCGTGCCCAATCGGACTACTGAGCGGGGATCAGGAGCCCCGAAGGGGTGTCGTGCAGCACGGCACGGAGGAAGTCGACGCCCAGCCGGTCGTCCGCAGCGGCCCACGAGGCGATGGCTCGCAGTTGCGTGGCGTAGTCGTACGGGATGTTGGGGGAAGGCGGGCTGATCAGCGGATCGCTGCGAGTCACTCCATGCCCTTGGCGCGGCGGCCGAGCGCCCGCGCGACCTCGCGGTCGGCGTCCCGCTTCGCCAGGTCCTGCCGTTTGTCGTAGGCCTTCTTGCCGCGGCCGAGCGCGAGCTCCACCTTCACCTTGCCGTCGGCGAAATACATCGACAGTGGCACCAGCGCGAGCCCGCTCTCCCGGCTCTTGCCGATCAGCCGCTCGATCTCGTGGCGGTGCAGCAACAGCTTGCGCGTGCGGCGCGGCTCGTGGTTGGTCCAGCTGGCCTCGGTGTACTCGGGGATGTGCACGCCCCGCAGGTGAACCTCACCGTCGTCGACCGTGGCGAACCCGTCGGTGAGCGACGCGCGGCCGGCGCGCAACGACTTCACCTCGGTCCCGGTGAGCACGATGCCCGCCTCCAGGACGTCCACGATCGAGTAGTCGTGGCGTGCCCGGCGGTTGGACACGATGACCTTGCGCCCGCGTTCCTTCATGGTCCTCCCAGGGTATCCGCGGACACGTCACGCGGTGCCGCGGACGCACCACGCTCTGGCGGTGAGCGGGAACGCTCCGGCCGGGCGGTCCAGCCGCCGCCACACGTCGTCGCGCACCGCGCTCCGGTCGGCCGCGGTGAGCTCCGCCCAGTACGCGCCGGGCGGTCCGTCGGGCGCCACGAGAGGCTCCCACAGGTCGTCGAAGTCGGTGTAGTCCGCGCGGGCCGTGAGCTCCCCGATCCCGACGGACCGCAGCCCCGCACTCTCGAACAGCGCGCGCAACGCGGGCGGCGTCGAGGCCGGCTTGTCTGCCGGGTCCCACGCGCGCGCCGACGGGTCACGCGCCACCGCGGCGTCCCAGAACGCCCGCACCACCCGCATGCCGTCCGCGAAGTCCCAGCTGCAGGCCGCGACCGTCCCGCCCGTCCTCGCGACCCGCCGCATCTCCCCCACACCGGCGGCGGGATCGGCCAGCAGCGCGACGAGGAGCTGCGCGACGACCACGTCGAACGCACCGGCAGGGAACGGCAGCGCCTCGGCGGCGGCCTCCCGCACGTCGACGCCGGGCAGCCGCCCACGGCAGGTGGTGACGTCCTCCGGTGCGGTATCGACCGCCGTCACGTGCTCCGGACCGAGCCGGGCGGCCAGCTGCGCGGTCAGCGCCCCGGGCCCGCAGCCGACGTCGAGCGCGCGTGATCCCAAGGGAATCGAGCAGGGTGCGACGTCGACGAACTCGAGGAACGCCACCGCCAGGCTGGTGCTGTAGCGGCCGATACGTCCCTCGTACCCCACCCCCACGCGGGTCAGGTCCGCACGTAGAGCCGCAGCGTGGCGTAGCCGGTCACCACCGCGATCAGGGCACCGACGAGCAGCAGGATCGGCGAGATCAGCGCGATGTCGGAGAACTCGATGCGCGGCACGATGCCCGAGGCGAACACGTCTGCCAGCACGCGGTCGAGGAACGCGGTCTTCGCCAGCAGCAGCCCGGTGATCGCCAGCAGGCTACCGGCGACGCCGGCGACCACCGCCTCGATGAGGAACGGGAGCTGGGTGTACCAGCGGGTGGCGCCGACCAGCCGCATGATGCCGACCTCGGTGCGCCGCGTGAACGCGGACACCTGGATGGTGTTGGAGATCAGCAGGAGCGCGGCGAGCGCCTGCACCAGTGCCACCGCGAACGTCGCGTTGCGCAGCCCGGAGAGCAGCTCGAACAGCCGGTCGAGGTAGGCGCCCTGGTCGGCGATGCGGTCGATGCCGGGCCGCCCGGTGAACTCCTGCGTGATCACCCCGAACCGCTGCGGATCGGTGAGCTGCACCCGGAACGACGCGGGCAGCGCCTCCGGTCGCGCCAGCTCCCGCAGCTCAGGCTGCGCTTCGAAGATCTCCTGGAACCGCGCGAAGGCCTGCTCGCGGTTCTCGTAGGCCACCGACTCGACTCCGCTCGCGGCCTCCAGCCCGGCACGGAGCTCGGTGCAGGGACTGCCCGTGCATCCGGGGTCGTTGGCGCTGATGTCCTCGGTGAGGAAGACGGCGACCTCGACCCGGTCGTAGTACAGGTCCTGCATCCGGTCGATGGTCCGGACGACGAGCAGGCCGCCGCCGAGCAGCCCGAGCGAGATCGCGGTGGTGATCACCATCGCGACGGTCATCGTCACGTTGCGGCGCAGGCCGGTGAGGACCTCGCTGAAGACGAAGCTCGCGCGCATCAGCGGCCCATGCCGTAGACGCCGCGGCTGTCGTCCCGGACGATCTGCCCGTTGTTCAGCTCGACGACCCTGCGGCGCATCGAGTCGACGATCGAGTGGTCGTGGGTGGCCATCACCACGGTCGTGCCGGTGCGGTTGATCCGCTCCAGCAGCAGCATGAGGTCCTGGCTGATGTCGGGATCGAGGTTGCCGGTGGGCTCGTCGGCCAGCAGCAGCAGCGGCCGGTTGACGAACGCGCGGGCGATCGCCACGCGCTGCTGCTCCCCACCGGAGAGCTCGTAGGGCATCCGGTCGCCCTTGCCGCCCAGCCCGACCATGTCGAGAACCTCGGGCACCACCTTGCGGATGGTGTGGCGTGGCTTGCCGATCACTTCGAGCGCGAACGCGACATTCTCCGCCACCGTCTTGCCGTTGAGGAGCCGGAAGTCCTGGAACACGCAGCCGACGCGCTGGCGCAGCTGGGGCACCCGGCGCCGCGACAGCTTCCCGACGTTCCACTCGGCGACGTAGACGGATCCGCGGGTCGGGACGTCCTCGCGCAGCAGCAGCCGCAGGAACGTCGACTTGCCGGAACCGGACGGCCCGATGAGGAACACGAACTCACCCTTGTCGATCTCGACCGAGATGTCGTCCAGCGCAGGCCGGGTCGAGGTCTTGTAGGACTTGCTGACACGCTCGAGCCGGATCACGAGCGGCGAGTCTACCCACGCACCGGCGCCCGCAGCCGCAGCCGAGACCGGGCGCGCCTCGCGGAGCCCGCGTCAACCCGTGGGCGCGGCCTCCTGCTGCCGCCGCCAGCGGATGCCGGACTCGAGGAAACCGTCGATGTCGCCGTCGAGCACCGCGGCCGGATTGCCGACCTCGTACTCGGTTCGCAGGTCCTTCACCATCTGGTACGGGTGCAGCACGTAGGAGCGCATCTGGTTGCCCCATGAGCTGCCCTCGCCCTTGAGCGCGTCCATCTCGGCCTGGCGCTCCTGGCGCATCCGCTCGAGCAGCCGCGACTGCAGCACCCGCAGCGCCGCGGCGCGGTTCTGAAGCTGGGACTTCTCGTTCTGGCAGGACACGACGATGCCGGTGGGCAGGTGCGTGAGGCGCACGGCCGAGTCCGTGGTGTTCACACTCTGCCCACCGGGGCCCGAGGAGCGGAAGACGTCGACCCGGATGTCGTTCTCCGGGATGTCGACATGGTCCTGCTGCTCGGTCACCGGCAGCACCTCGACCCCGGCGAACGACGTCTGCCTGCGGCCCTGGTTGTCGAACGGCGAGATCCGGACCAGCCGGTGGGTGCCCTGCTCGATCGAGAGGGTGCCGTAGGCGAAGGGCGCCCTGACCGCGAACGTCGCCGACTTCAGCCCCGCCTCCTCCGCGTAGGAGGTGTCGTAGACCTCGGTCGGGTAGCCGTGGCGCTCGGCCCAGCGCAGATACATCCGCAGCAGCATCTCGGCGAAGTCCGCGGCGTCCACCCCGCCGGCCTCGGACCGGATCGTGACCAGGGCGTCGCGCTCGTCGTACTCGCCTGCCAGCAGGGTGCGGATCTCCAGCGACTCGAGCTCCGTGCGGAGCTTCGCGCGCTCGGCGTCGGCCTCCGCGGTGGTGGACCGGTCGTCCTCCGCGGAGGCGAGCTCGTACAGGATCCCGACGTCGTCGAGGCGCAGCCGGAGCCCGGTGATCCGGCGAAGATCACCCTGCCGGTAGGCGAGGCGACTGTTGACGTGCTGCGCGTGCTCGGGGTCGTCCCACAGGTCCGCCCGAGATGCCTGCTGCTCGAGCTCGGCGACCTCCGCGCGGAGCTGCTCGACGTCCATCACCGCCTCGATGCCGGACAGCACGGCGTCGAGGTCCTTCAGGTCGGCTGCGGCATCGGGAGTCACATCGACCCAGCGTAGTCCGTCGACGGGGCGCGGCTCACCGCTCGGGGATCGCGTCCAGCAGCTTGATGACCGCCCGCAGGTGCCCGACGGTGAACTCGGCGACGGCCTTCGCGTACGGATCGTCCGCCGCGCGCACCGCAGCCCTGGCCTCGACGAGCTGCGCCGCGTACGCCTGCCGAGCCCCGTTCACCAGCGTCGCGCGCTGCTTCGGGGTCAGCGCGCCTGCGTGCGCGAGGCGCAGGATCAGCGGGCTGCGGAGGTGGTCGGCACCCGGCGCGGAGTTCAGCCATGCCTTGAAGGCCCGCTTGCCCACGGCGGTGATCGCGTACTGCTGGCTGGACCGCGGCCCCTGCTTGCCGAGCCGGAGCAGGCCGGCCTCGGCAAGCACCGGCAGCTCCCGGTACACCTGGCTGCGGGTGACGCTGAAGAAGGACCCGAAGCGCTCCCCCGCCGCGGCGACCAGCTGCCCACCCGTCATCGGGCCCTCGTGCAGGAGGCCCAGCAGCGCGGCGGAGGTGGCGTTCACGGGGGTCATCGACCCACCGTCCCACGGTCGCCCCCTCGGCGTCCACAGTGGTCATCGACCGCGTCCACAGTGCTGCCATGAAGCTCACCGGGATGGCGCAGCAAGGGGCCGTCCGGACCGTGGTTTCCTACCGGGGTCACACGTCGCCCGGCTAGTGTGCGCAGCGGCACGCTGTGTGGTGAGCCAACCCTGCGGGGCGGACCCACCCGCATGGGAGAGGAGCGGACGGTGACGGGGTTCCTCCTGCGACGCCTGGCCAACTACGTGGTGTTGTGCCTGGTCGCGACATTCATGGCGTTCAGCCTGGCGTCCCTCACCTTCAACCCGCTGGACAAGCTGCAGGGCCGCAGCCCGGCTCCCCCCGCCGCGGTGATCGAGGCGAAGCGCGCCGAGCTGCGGCTCGACGACCCGATCCCCGCCCGGTTCGCCGCGTGGGCGGGCGGCGCCGCGCAGGGCGACTTCGGCCGGACGGTGACCAACCAGTCGATCACCGACCAGCTGTGGCGGCGGATCGGGGTGAGCCTGCGGCTGTTCCTGCTCGGCACGACGCTCGGGATCACGGTGGGCGTCATCGTCGGGGTCGCCGGGGCGATCCGGCAGTACAAGTTCAGCGACTACGCCGCCACGCTCTCGTCTTTCGTCATCCTGTCCACCCCGGTCTTCCTGATCGGTACGCTCCTCAAGTTCGGTGCCCTGCAGATCAACCAGGTGACGGCGGAACCGATCCTGTACTTCACCGGCGAGTTCAGCCCCGGCTTCCAGGGCACCTGGTCCGCGGCGCTTCTCGACCGCCTGCAGCACCTCGTGTTGCCGACGCTCGCCGTCGCACTCGGCCAGATCGCGATCTACAGCCGCTACCAGCGCAGCGCGATGCTCGACGTCCTGGGCAGCGACTTCCTCCGCACCGCGCAGGCCAAGGGTCTCACCCGCCGCAAGGCGTTGTTCACACACGGGCTGCGCACCGCGCTGATCCCCATGGCGACGCTGTTCGCGTTCGGGTTCGGCCTGCTCATCACGGGCGGGGTGTTCACGGAGCGGATCTTCGCCTGGTACGGCATGGGCGACTGGTTCGTGTACGGCATCGAGCAGCAGGACACGAACATCGTCGCGACGGTGACACTGTTCGTCGCCGTGCTCGTGCTGGTATCGGGGTGGCTGTCCGACGTCCTCTACGTCGCGCTCGACCCGCGGGTCCGGATCTAGGGAGGCAGCGATGTCCGTCTCGGCCACCCGCCCCACCGACGGCCGGCCCGACGACCCAGGTGCGGCCATCGACCCGCCCGTCGACACCGAGCCGCCGCCGCTGAGCCACGGCAGGCTCGTGTTGCGCCGCTTCGTCCGCAAGCGCCTCGCGCTGGCCGGCCTCGCCACGATTGTGCTGCTCTACGCGATGGCGTTTCTCAGCCCGCTGTTCGCACCGTGGGACTACATCGAGCAGGACTACACCGCGTTCCTCGAACCGCCGTCGCTGAGCCATTGGTTCGGCACGACCCAGATCGGGGGCGACGTGTTCGCGCAGACGATGCGCGGGCTACAGAAGTCGCTGACCATCGGCCTGCTGGTCGGGGTCATCTCGACGCTGCTCGCGGCCACCGTCGGCGCCACGGCGGGGTACTTCGGCGGCTGGGTCGACCGCAGCCTCATGTGGGTCGTCGACCTGCTGCTCGTCCTCCCCTCGTTCCTCGTCGTCGCGATCCTCAGCCCCACGTTCCGCGAATCGTGGTTGCTGCTCGTCGTCCTCCTCGCCGCGTTCGGCTGGATGATCACCGCGCGGATCGTCCGGGGCATGACTCTGTCACTGCGCGAGCGCGAGTTCGTCAAGGCCGCCCGGTTCATGGGCGTGCCCCCCTGGAGGATCATCTCGCGGCACATCGTGCCGAACATGGCCTCCATCCTGATCATCGACACGACGATCGCAGTGGGGCTCGCGATCCTCGCCGAGACCGGGTTGAGTTACTTCGGCTTCGGTGTCCAGCCGCCCGACGTCTCCCTCGGCACCCTGATCGCCGACGGCAGCCGGTCGGCGCTGACGTTCCCGTGGTTGTTCCTCTTCGCAGGCGGGCTGCTCGTCCTCGCCGTGCTGGCGATCAACTTCGTCGGCGACGGACTGCGCGACGCGCTCGACCCGAACTCGCAGGGTCGGGGCTCGGACGAGGTCGACGAAGTGCGGGTGCCGACGGCATGAGCGCCGTCGAGGAGTCCTTGACCGGGGGTGCCGCGGAACCCGGCGAACCCGTGCTGCAGGTCGACGACCTGGCGGTGTCGTTCCCCAGCGAGGCCGGTCGCGTCCGGGCGGTGCGCGGGCTGAGCTACGACATCGCGCCGGGCGAGGTGCTCGGGATCGTCGGCGAGTCCGGCTCTGGGAAGTCGGTGTCGTCCCTCGCCGTGATGGGCCTGCTGCCCCCGCAGGCCCGGGTCAGCGGCTCTATCCGGTTTCAGGGCGAGGAGATGATCGGGCGCTCCGACTCCTCGCTGTCCCGGATCCGCGGCCGCCGGATCTCGATGATCTTCCAGGACCCGCTGTCGGCCCTCACGCCCGTCTACCCGGTCGGGGACCAGGTGGCCGAGGCGCTGCGCATCCACGCGAAGGGCATGTCCCGCGCGGCCGCCGCGACCCGCGCCGCCGAGCTGCTCGACCTGGTCGGCATCCCCAACGCCCGGGCGCGGGCCGCGTCCTTCCCGCACGAGTTCTCCGGGGGGATGCGCCAGCGCGTGGTGATCGCGATGGCCATCGCGAACGACCCGGACCTGATCATCGCCGACGAGCCGACCACCGCGCTGGACGTGACCGTGCAGGCGCAGGTGCTCGAGGTCCTCGCCACTGCAAGAGAGGTCACCGGCGCCGGGATCGTGGTGATCACTCACGACCTCGGTGTGGTCGCAGGCTTCGCCGACCGCGTCATGGTGATGTATGCGGGCCGCGCGGTGGAGACCGGTTCCGTCGACCGCATCTATTACCACCCCCGCATGCCCTACACCCTCGGGTTACTGGGCTCGATCCCGCGGCTCGACGCGGAGGAGAAGCAGCCGTTGGTCCCCATCGAGGGGCAGCCACCGTCGCTGGTGGCGCTGCCGCAGGGCTGCACGTTCGCGCCCCGCTGCCCCATGGCGCTCGACGCGTGTCGGGAGGCCGAGCCCCCGCTCGCCGTGGTGGACGGCGAGCCGGCGCACCGGGCGGCGTGCATCCGCAGTGCGGAGATCGCCCGCTCCGCCGCCGACGCGGTGGAGATCTTCGGCGTCGAGGCACCGGCGGAGTCACCGCTGGCCGCCGTGCCGCGCGAGCGGCGTGACGTGGTGCTCGCCGTGACCGACCTGCAACGTCACTTCCCGGTGACCAAGGGGACGATCCTGCGCCGCCGCGTGGGGACCGTGCACGCCGTCGACGGGGTCAGCTTCGACGTCCGGCAGGGCGAGACGGTGGCAATCGTCGGCGAGTCCGGGTGCGGCAAGACCACGACGTTGATGGAGATCCTCGGCCTCGAGACGCCGCAGGCGGGCAGCGTCGAGGTGCTCGGCCGCGACGTCACCTCGCTCGACCGGCGCGGCCGCAAGGCCGTCCGCCGCGACCTCCAGGTCGTGTTCCAGGACCCGATGGCGTCACTGGACCCCCGGCTGCCGGTCTCCGACATCCTCGCCGAGCCCCTGCAGGCCCACGGCGTCGACGCCGCGACGATCCGCAGGCGCGTGCCCGAGCTGCTCGACCTCGTGGGGTTGTGGCCCGACCATGCGTCGCGGTACCCGGCCCAGTTCTCCGGCGGGCAACGCCAGCGCATCGGCATCGCCCGCGCGCTGGCGCTCGAGCCGAAGGTCATCGTGCTGGACGAGCCGGTGTCCGCCCTCGACGTCTCGATCCAGGCCGGCGTGATCAACCTGCTTGACGAGCTGCAGGCGCGCCTCGGGCTGTCCTACCTGTTCGTGGCGCACGACCTGTCCGTCGTCCGCCACATCGCGGACCGGGTCGCGGTGATGTACCTCGGCAAGATCGTGGAGATCGGGTCGGTCGCCGACGTGTTCCACGCGCCGCAGCACCCGTACACCCAGGCGCTGCTGTCCGCGATCCCCATCCCGGACCCGGTGAAGGAGCGCAGGCGCGAGCGGATCCTGCTCACCGGCGACCTCCCAACGCCGACCGATCCGCCGTCGGGATGCCGGTTCCGCACGCGGTGCTTCCGCTACGCCGCGCTCTCCTCGTCCGACCAGGAGGAGTGCCGGGAGGTCGAGCCGCCGCGCGAGCCGGCCGGCCGCGGCGAAGACCACGAGGTGGCGTGCCACTACGCCGAGGCGCGCGAGGTCGTGTGACGGTTCGTGCCCGCCGCAGAGTCGACCGTTACCGCGATGTGATGGACGTGACGCGTTGGGCGCCTAGTGTGCTGCTGGCTGCCCGCCCACCCGGCGGGATCGCACGGTGAGAGGACGGCAGGGTGATGAGGACTCGACGGCCGCTGGCACTACTGGCAGCTGCGAGCGCCGCGGTGATGGCGCTGACCGCGTGCGGTGGTGGTGGTGGTGGTGGTGACGGCGGTGGTGGCACCGACGCCGGCGAGGTCGGGGTCAACGACATCAACCCGATGGCGGCCGGCCAGCTGGGCGTCGGCGGCGACTTCCGCTGGCCCCTCTCGTCGATGCCGCCGAACTTCAACCGCCTCCATCTCGACGGAAGCGAAGCCGACAACAGGGACGTGATGAGCGGCCTGATGCCCGGGGTGTACGACGGCCTTCCCGATGGCACTGTGGAGATCGACCCGGCCTACGCCGAGTCAGCGGAGCTCACCTCCGAGGACCCGCAGGTCGTCACCTACACGATCAACCCGGACGCGACGTGGAGTGACGGCACCGCCATCACCTGGGAGGACTTCCAGGCGCAATGGCAGGCGCTGAACGGCTCGAACGAGGCGTTCCTCGTCTCCAGCAAGACGGGCTACGAGGACATCGGCAGCGTCGAGCGTGGGGAGGACGACAAGCAGGTCGTCGTCACGTTCGCCACGAAGTTCTCGGACTGGCAGGCGCTGTTCAGCCCGTTGTACCCCAAGTCGACCAACACCAACCCCGAGGTGTTCAACACCGGCTGGGTCGAGGGGATGCCGGTCACTGCCGGGCCGTTCAAGTTGGCGAACATCGACCGGACCGCGAACACCATCACCGTCGTGCGAGACGAGAACTGGTGGGGTGAGGCGCCGAAGCTCGACCGGATCATCTACCGGGCGATCCCGGTCGACGCGCAGATCGACGCGCTCGCCAACAACGAGGTCGACTTCATCGACGTCGGTCCCGACCTCAACGCGTTCACCCGGGCGCAGACGCTGCAGAGTGTCACGGTCCGCACTGCGCTGGCCCCCGACTACCGCCACATCACGTTCAACGGGGCTCCGGGCTCGATCCTGGCCGACCAGCAGCTGCGCATCGCGATCATGAAGGGCATCGACCGGCAGATCATCGGCGAGGCGCTGATCGGGCAGCTGCGGCCCGACGTGCGGCCGCTCGGCAACCACATCTACGTCGAAGGTCTGGAGGGTTTCCAGGACAACGACGAGATCGTGAGCTACGACCCGGAGGAGGCCGGCCGGCTGCTCGACGAGCTCGGCTGGACCCGGCAGGGTGATGGCATCCGCATGAAGGACGGCCAGCCGCTGCGGATCCGGGACATCATCCCGACCAATGTCGCCACGAGTGACCAGGAGTCGCGGGTCGTGCAACAGCAGCTGCGCGCGATCGGTGTCGAGGTCAATATCGAGACCGTCCCGCTGGACAACTTTTTCGAGCAGTTCATCCGCCCCGGAGACTTCGACATCACCCACTTCTCCTGGCTCGGTACGCCATTCCCGGCCAGCTCCAGCAGCTCGATCTACGGGCTCGGCCCGGACTCGGAGCAGAATTACGGCCGCATCGGGAGCGACCGCATCAACGAGCTGTTCGCGCAGGCGTCTGCAGAGCTGGATCCGCAACGTAAGATCGAGTTGGCCAACGAGGCGGACCGGGAGATCTGGGCGGTCGGGCACTCGCTGCTGCTCTATCAGCGTCCGAACGTCGTCGCGGTGCGCAACAACGTGGCGAACTTCGGGGCGTTCGGGTTCGCGAGCGCGAAGTACCGCGAGATCGGCTTCACGAACTGACGCAGGACGGTTCCCACCGGGGGCCCGTGGGCGACCACGGGCCCCCGGTGCTGTCCGGTGGGCTCCGCGCGCTCCGGCACGGGCTGCTCGCCACCGGCCTGGTGCTGGCGGTGTGCGCCGTCCTCGCCGTCCTCTGCCTCCTGACGCTGCGGTCGGCGAGCGGCGTCATCGCGTCCGCCGACGAGCGGGCGGTCGGTGAGATCGTGCGGGTCGACGGCGACTCGGCGGTGGTGCGCTGGACACCGGCGGGCGGCACGGAGCGCACGACGGACGTCGACCTCGCCGTGCCGCCACCCGTTGCAGGGACGCGCACGGAGCTCGCGTACGACCCGGCCACCGGGGTCGTGCTGATCCCGGGCAGCGAGGTGCTCGCCGAAGCCGACCGGGCACTCGGCGGCGTCGTGTCCGTCGCCGTCGTGGCGGCAGGGGTACTGGCGCTCGGCTCGTGGCGGTGGTGGCGCGCCGCCCGGGCCGCGCGGGGAGCACCGCGGGAGGCGCCGGTCCGTCGCGTCGCCGTCCAGTCCGGCCTCGTGACCCGGTCGTGGCTGGAATCGGAGTCGTCGCCGCAGTGGTGGGTACCGGTGTACTTCGACCCCGCCCTGGTCACGCTGCCCTCGCCTGCACCCGCCGTCGTGCACGGTGAGCCGTCACCGCGGCGCTGGGTCGCCGTCGACGCCAGCGGCGTGCGGCTGTACCCGTCCGGCCCGGTGACCCGGCGGGAGCCCCGCGGGCGCCGCAGCGACAACCCCCGGTCCGCCGGGTCGGACGCCGCGCGGCGGGCCGAGCAGGCGCAGCGGCTGACCCAGCAGCTCAGGGTCGACCTGGTCCTGGTCGTGCCCGCGCCGTTCGTCGGGCTGTTCTGGGTGTTCCTCGGCGGGGGCGGCACCGCGACCTGGGCGGGCGCGACGGTCCTGGTCGCCGCCCTGGGTCTGTGGTGGGCCGCGGTGCGCGGGTCGGACCCGAGTTAGCTGCGCCGCTGATGGCAGGTGCTCGTAGGGATTTACAGGTCGCCTGCGAGGTCGCGGATCCGCTCGATCAGAGCGACCCGTTCGGGCGCCGTCCCCGCCAGCGGGGTCACGTTCAGCGTCGTCGCACCGGACTCCGCCATCGCGGCGAGGCGCTCACGCACCACCGACTCCGGACCGATGAGCGACGTCTTGCTGACCAGTTCGTCGGGTACGGCCGCGGCGGCCTCGTCCTTCTTCCCGTCGAGGTACAGGTCCTGGATCGTCTTCGCTTCGTCCTCGAAGCCGTACCGGACAGCGAGGTCGTTGTAGAAGTTCTTGCCCCGCGCCCCCATGCCGCCGACGTACAGCGCGATCATCGGGCGGATCATGCCGAGGAGCCCCGCCGCGGTGTCGGCGTCCTCGGTGATCGCGAGCGGTGCCTGTACGACGACGTCCAGCTCGCCCAGCGACGGGTCCCGCTTGGCCTTCCCCTCGGCCAGCGCGTCGCCCCACACGGCGCCCGCCCGCTCCGGGACGTAGAGCAGCGGTTCCCAGCCTTCGGCGATCTCCGCGGTCATGGCGACGTTCTTCGGCCCGATCGCGGCCACGATGATCGGGATGCGCTCGCGCACCGGGTGGTTGATCAGCTTCAGCGGCTTGCCCAGCCCCGTGCCCTGCCCCGCCGGCAAGGGGATCTGATAGTGGCGACCCTGGTGTTCCACCCGCTCCCGTCGCCAGACCTTGCGGCAGATGTCCACGAGCTCCCGGGTCCGCCCCAGCGGCGCGTCGTAGCGCACCCCGTGGAAGCCCTCGATCACCTGCGGACCCGACGCCCCGATCCCGAGCGTGAACCGGCCTTCCGACACGTAGTCCAGGCCCGCCGCGGTCATCGCCGTCAGCGAGGGGGTGCGGGTGTAGATCTGCAGGATTCCCGACGCGATCAGCAGCCGCTCGGTCCGCGCCGCGATGAACCCCAACTGGCTGACCGCGTCGAAGCTGTAGGCCTCCGGCACGAACACGATGTCCAGCCCGGCCTGCTCGTAGTCCGCGAGCTCGGCCATCGTCTCGGTGAAGCCGCCGCTGTAGTTCAGGGGCATCCCGATGCGCACTGCGTCCTCCTTCAGCCGTGTCCCGGGACCTTAACCCGATCGCGCCGGAACACCGTTGGCCACGCTGGGTCGCGCCGTCCACGCGGCGTGGCTCACCCGCGACCTGGCCGGTCCGGGCGATACGGTGTCCGCGGTGTTCGGGCCCGACCGCCAGGGTGGACGTCCACCGCAACCCCACGACCCGCGGAGGTCATCGTGACCGCGTCTGAACCCGCTCCCGTCACCCTCGAGGATGCCCGGCGCCTGCTGGAGTCCGGCGAGGCGGTGCTCGTGGACGTACGCGAACCGGACGAGTGGGAGGCGGGCCATGCGCCCGAGGCGCTGCACCACCCGATCGGAAACCTCGACCCGTCGACCCTCCCGCCCGACGTGGAGATCATCACGACGTGCCGCTCGGGCGGCCGGGGTGCACGAGCGGCGGCCGCCCTGTGCGACGCCGGACTGCCGGCCCGCAACCTGGACGGCGGGATGCGCGGCTGGCAGGAGTCGGGCCACGCCCTGGAGCGCGGCGACGGCAGCCCGGGCTCCGTGAGTTGATACACGCGCCACCGAACTGGCCGACACGCGGGTCAGCGCAGCTGCAGCCGAACGGGATCGGACGGGATGCCGCTGCGCTCCACGCGGTCCGCGAGCGCTGTCGCCTCGGTCGCGACGCGGGTCAGGTCGAGACCGTGTGGCGCGTCCGCAGCACTGGGCGCGATCCCCTCGGCGCCGCGGCGCAGGAGTGCGACCGCACCGGCGGCGTTGCCGCGCTGCAGGTGGGTGAGCCCGACCGCGACCTGCGCGAGCCCCTTCCACATCGCCCGTTCGGGGTCGGCGGCGTTCTTCCATGCACTCTCGAGCACCTCGTGGGCGTGGAAGGGGTAGCCGGCGTCGAGCAGCCGCTGCGCCTCGGTGATCGCCTCGTCCGGGGTGAGCACGACGTCCTCCGGAAACCGTTCGACGCCCTGCGCCCCGTGCGGCAGCGGCCTGCCGGCACCGTCACGCGGCCGGGCGTTGCGCGCGCGGCCGACGGGGTCGCGATCCCGTGCGCTCATGGGCCCAACCGTGCCGCGCGCGCCGCCGCCGAGCAACCGGTCGCGCCACCCGCCAGAGCGCGAAGTGGAGCCACTTCGCGGTTGCTGGGCCGGGGCCACGACGCAAAACGGCTCTCGGGAGATTATCCCGAGAGCCGTTTCACCTGGTAGCGGGGGTAGGATTCGAACCTACGACCTCTGGGTTATGAGTCGGCACGCAACCGTCTCGCACGGTCCCACCCGTTCCGTCGCTGTCCCACTTGACCAGCGTCGCGACGTCGCTGCTGTCTCAGCGGGTCCCCTCAGTACCACCGCGGGACACTGTGGCGTGGTCACCACGCTGGTCACCAAGGACGCAGGTCAGCACGCGCCGCATCGGCCGGTGGGCTACTCGGCCACCCGTTTGGTCATGGCCGCGCGTCCCAATTCATGTTGGGCTGCACCGGACGTTCAAAAAGCGTCGCGCTCGGGTCGCGGCGTTGGCGCACTGATGCTGGATCATGCGGACCGTCTAGCTCGGCGAGCTGGGCGCCTGGTAGATAAGTACAGAGACGCCCGGAGCAAGGTCAAAACGACGGCGCTCATCATCGCTCGCCGGTCGGCTCGATATCTCGTGGTGTAGTCGATCCTCCACGACACCACGTGTGCTCCCGGTCGCAAGCTCCCTCCCGCGCTACGGGTGGCTGGCGCGTGACACGGTGACAAAAGATCAAACACAGATGGCGTGAGCCTTTCCCTAGTGGTGGGTGACGCTGCCTGGCTTGCCAGGAGTGCTAAGCTGCAACCTAGGGAAGGTGGGGTGATCAAATGTTCCTCTCTCCTCCATCCCTGAACTCCAGCGCCGTAACCACTCGGCAACGACACGGTTTGCCGTACAACGGTAATCCGAGTTCATGGGTCAACACGCGAATAGCCAAAGGCTTGAGCACCCGCGAGGGCAACAAACAGCGGGCAAGGACAAATCCTTGAGGACCCAATCGGAGGCCGCTATCCCGGCAGGAGGGGGGTAGCGGCCTCCGATCCACAACCGACAGCTGCCCAGCGGTGACAGCAGATCCTCCGGCATGTGCAGATCGCGGTGAACGATGGAAGATCTACGCCCAAGCCTCCTCCAAAGGCCACTCGCGGGGCCTCAAGCGGCTGGAGGACAGCCTCGATGGCTGATCTGTTGCCGTACTTCCACCTTACAATCCACCGGAATTAAGGCGCCATATAGCCTTCTTGACGCCCAAACTCGTCACCTCAATGAATTGACGGAGGTCGTGCAACGGTACCCAGTATTCTCCGGGAACAGGTAACGGGGACCCTTTCTTAGTAGTAACATAGCGGAAACTCTGCCCATCAGGGTCAATGCACGCCAGAATGTAGAGGTCTTTCCGCAGTTGCGCGGGGATGTCCGCGTTGAGTTCTTTTCGCAAATGCGAACGAAAATCATCTACGAGGGGGCGCAAGTCGTGGCTTGGGTTTGGGCGTGAAGGTAAGGCGGCTTTTAGGTATAGCTCAAGCGCATGTCGACACAGGTACAGGATCGGATAACATACCATCCATGGCTCCTTGTGGCCCTCCCATGAATCGATTAGAAGAGTGGCTGCCAGGATATAGGAATCCGCCATGGCGACCAGACTCGTTTCCGTACCCATGCCACCAACAACAACATAGGGAGACTCTGAGTCGTCCGGGAAATCCTCACGGAATACAGTCATGTGGGGAGCTTACATGATGAATCTAATTCCGGCTCTTCTGCTGTTTCCGTGGGTGGTGTCCGGGGCGCTGCGCAGCCTGCGGGGCCGCGCTTCTCCCAGGTCAGGGCGCCTACGGCGTCGCGAGCGATGACGCTGCGCGCCACCCTGGACCTGCGAGCCTCAGACCTCCGGAAATGCGCCGTGTCGTTGAGTCAAGCAGATCCATGATCGTCAAGGTAAGGGCGCGGTGGCAACCCCAATATGTTGCGTGGAGGCGAGAGGAAGGACCTACATGTTGAACTGACCTGCGAGTATACAGCTAGCCGAGTTAAACGACTTTTGCAGAGCTCCGCTTGTGCGATGTAACTGGTCAGCGGCCTGCCGCTGCTGCTGGACTTCCGGAGGTCTGAGCCTCGGCGGCCCTCCGGGCAGGGTGGAGGTCAGGCCAGGGCCTGCCCTCCACGACGCGCAGCGCCCCCGGACACCACGGCTGAGCCGGCCCCATCAAGGCATCGGCCCGCTTGCCCAGGTCACGTTGCCGCCGCGGGTTGATCAAGGCTACCCACGGAAACAGCAGTAGATCCCTAATTCCACCGATGGTGACAGCGATGTGGCCAGGTTG
Organism: Actinomycetota bacterium; assembly: GCA_030856045.1. Taxonomy (GTDB): domain Bacteria; phylum Actinomycetota; class Actinomycetes; order Mycobacteriales; family Pseudonocardiaceae; genus JALYQB01. The sequence continues at coordinate 720 of JALYQB010000220.1, read as the reverse complement.
ACCGGGCACGCAGGGCAACTGGGGTGTCGCGATGTCACGATTAGGATACGGTGCTTAGCACTACGAGTACAGCAAAGAAGTACAGCAACCCTGCCCCGCAACCAAGCCCACCGCCGACCGCTACCACCCTGGGGACCTGCACAACGAAGCTGCACCCGGCCACGCTGCCGGGAGTTCACACCGAAGAGGCTGTAGATCGATGGGAGCTTGCCCCACATGAAGTGGAAGAGTCCCTGTCCCCGTCGCCGCCAATGATCAAAGTTCGGGCTTGTCCGCGTCAAGCCCGAGGGACCGGGGATTCAAATCCCCCGCTTCCGCAGCTCTGAATAGGGGAAACTTTTTTCTCAGTGCTCCGCCCCCGGCTCCGCCCCCGGCTTCGCCTTACCGCGCCAGGCCTCAGTTTGGGTCCCCAGTTGGCCCCCACAGCAGGCCACCGACCCGGCTCGCGATGTCGCCCCGGATGGCGGCCGTGAGATGCTGGTAGCGCGCAGCCATCGCCGAGTGCGACCAACCCATGATCTCCATAACGGCGCGCTCTGGGACGCCTAGGAGCAGCAGCACGGTGGCCGCTGTGTGCCGTGCGTCGTGCAGCCGAGCGTCCCGCACGCCGGCGGCCGCGAGGAGTTCCTTCCAGTGCTTCGTGTCCGTCCGCGGGTTGAGGATGCCGCCGGTTGGATCGGCGAACAGCCAGCCGCCGTCCTGCCACAACTGACGGGCAGC
>JALYQB010000202.1 GCA_030856045.1 Actinomycetota bacterium | reverse complement strand
CTCCATCCGTGAGGCGGGCCCCCCGCGGTCCCCGTCGGCGTCGCCCGGCTCGATCTAACCAGCCTCGAGCAGCACGCCCGGTCCTCCTACGCTCCGGCCCGTGGAGCCTCTGGGCCCCGGCCACGCGGCACGCGGTGCGCCGGTGCACCCGGTGCCGCGCCGCGAGCGCCCGGACCGACAAGCAGACGTCACGGACAGTAAGCGCTGGTAGGTCGAGGGTGGGGCCACCTCAAGCCATCACTCGGGCTCCAAGTGGGGCCACTTCAGGCTGGCACACTCACGGTGAGCGCGAGCTCGGCAGGTCGGCACGATTCTTCACCCTGGTGTGGCGCAGCTTCGCCCGCGGCGACTCGACGCTGCCCTCGCGCGGGATGGCGGCGCTGCCCACCCCAGCTCGCCGCCCGGCTCGCACCCGGCACCGTACGCTGCGGGCAGACCGTGCTGGGCGTCGCGCCCGGCCGGGTGCGCACCGGCGACGGCGAGCTCACCCCAGGGCGGTCGTGGTGGCCACCCCTCGACCCGGTTGCCATTGATCCACCTCGACGGCTCCGGCGGCCCGGTGGTCAACACCGGCGGTCCTCGACGCCCTCGACGGCCGCCTCCCGGTCACCGACCACGAGCTGCCCCGCGCCCCCGAGCCCGGCCGGGCTGGCGCTGCACCTCGACACCTGACACATCGTGCCGACCGGTGCACGGCGGTGTCAGGTGACGTGCAGGGCTATATGGCGCGGGTCTGGCACCGGTAGTGGAAGATTTCCTGATCGGCAGGGCGCAGCTCGGTGGAGGTCGCCAGCGGGTCGCCGGTGCCGGGGTTGAGGACGAGGCGGGGGGGGGGCGCCGCTGCTGACCTGCAGCCGGACGTGGTGTCCTGCGCGGAACCGGTGCGCGGTGGCGACGAGGTCGATCGGGACGCGCGCCAGTACATGGGCCTCTCCTACGGCGAGCGCGAGGCATACGGTGGAGACGTCACGGCTACCGACCCTCCCGAGGGTCCGCACCGAGCAGGTCCCCGTCGAAACTTGTCGCGCCCAGCCTCGTCCATGCTGCTGACCGAGGTGTCCCGGCACAGAGCGTGCGCCGTGGGAGCATGGGTGTATGGGAGCACCGACACGGGGATTGGTCCGGTTGCGTGCCGCGGCCGCGTCGGGCGAGCTGGACGCCCTCTGCGTGTCGCACCACATCCGGATCCTCACCGTGTTCGGCAGCGCCGCCCGAGGAGAGGGTGCCGCCCGCGACCTCGACATCGGCGTGATCACCGAGGGAGCTGACCTCGACGTTGTCACCCTCACTGCCGATCTAATGGATCTCACCGGCACCGACCGTGTTGACCTCGCGCACCTGAACCGGGCCGGGCCGGTGCTCAAAGAGCGGGCACTCGTAGGATCCATCGGACTCTACGAGCGCGATATCGGTGCACTTGCGACCTCGCAGGCCGCGGCGATCGGCGAGCGGATCGACACCGACCCGATGCGGCGGCTCGATCTGGAGCTGCTGTCGCGATGACGCCCCGTGCCCTCGACTGGAGATCGGTCCGCCCGAAGCTGCGGAAGATCGGCGAGCTGCTGGACACGTTGCGCGGATTCGGCGCCCTCGACGGCGACCGACTACGTGCAGAGGAGCGCACGGCGCTGGCAACGGAACGAATCCTCACCCTCGTCGTCGAGCTGGCCTTCGCGGTGAACAGCCACGTCGCCGTCGCGCGCCTGCAGCGGGCGCCGGATAGTTATGCCGAGTCCTTCGCACTCGCCGCGAAGGCCGGGCTGATCGACGCCCAGCTCGCCGCCCGGCTCTCGCCGTCCGCCGCGATGCGCAATGTGCTCGTTCATGTCTACCTGGAAGTGGACTACGACCTGGTCGCGGATGCGGTACCGCTGACCGTCGAGTGGTACGGCGAGTACGTCCGGCAGGTCGCGGCATGGATGCGGGAGCACGAACCCAGCGACTGATCGTCCCGGCGGGCGGTGGTGCTCGCGGCTGCCGTCCGAAAGCACGGTGCAGGGATGTGATCGGGTTACACCCGCAGGTCAGCCCGGTACCCCGTACCCGGTTGGTCAGGTCGCCGGCAGGATCTCCTCGGCGATGAGCTCGACGTGGTCGAGGTCGCCGATGTCGAGGATCTGCAGGTAGAGCCTGCTGATGCCGGTGGCCTCGCGCCAGCGCCCGATG
>JALYQB010000195.1 GCA_030856045.1 Actinomycetota bacterium | reverse complement strand
GGACCTACATGTTGAACTGACCTGCGACAGGTAGTCAGCCGAGTTAAACGACTTTTGCAGAGTTCCGCTTGTGCGATGTAGCTGGTCAACGGCCTGCCGCTGCTCAACTTCCGGAGGTCTGAGGCTGCGGCCGCAGCCCAGGGTGACAACGCGATCGTCCTCGCGGATGACTTCGGCGACCAACTCGACGCCGCCTCCGCGAGTACCTCGCGGCACGTCTACGTCGTCGGGCGGGACAGCTCTGGCTAACGACGCGGCAGCCAGAGGTACCGCGAGCGTTTGACGTCGCTGAGCTCCTGCGCCTCACACGGAGCCGCGGCATTCGACGGGCGTTCCAGCTCAGTGAGGACGCCGACCGGAAGGAGCGTGTCCGTCGACGCCATCTCTCCACCCTGCTGTCACCGGCAATGTCCGCGCGGACCGTGGTGCTCCTTGACGGTCCTCACGACATGGAGACGTACACAGCCGTCTCCTGGCGTCTCTTCCAAGAGCAGTGTAAGACGCCGCTTTCGGCGTTTGGGATGCGTCTTGTATCCGCCTCAGCCTCCGGCAGAGAGGGAGGAAAGCAGGAGCTGCCCAAGATCGCCCAGCTGGCGGTCGATCTGGGCCTCGCGGTGCGCGTAGTGCTGGACCATGACAAGCCGGGGACGGACGACCAGCTGATCGAGGAGCTCCGCTCGATCACAGAGGTTGTAGTGCGCCTTCCGGAGCGAGCCGCAGTTGAGCGGGCCATCGTCGACGGCCTGTCTCCAGACGTCCTGCGCCCCGTTCTCGACATCCTGAACGACGACCACGAGCTGAGCTTGGACGTCGCCTCGATCGAGGACGCCAAGCTCTCCGAGAGGTGCATCTGGGCCCTGAAACAGAAGGGCGGCCTGCACCGAACATTCGTCGATGCTCTACCCCGTGGAGTGGTGCCGCCACTCGCAAGTGAGGTGCTCAAGCGTCTGAAAGCTGCCACCCCGGCCGACCCGCTAATCACACTGGACGCGCCGTGAGCTTCCAGCCCCGCCCGGGACAGGAGCCGGTCCTCGAGGCAGCCGATCCTGTTCTCGTGGTGCTGGGCGGTGCGGGTACCGGCAAGACCAGCACAGCAGCTGCGGCTGTCCGGAAATTCCTGGACGAGGCCCGCGCATCCGGCGAGGGGCACAGGCGCGCCCTGTTTCTCTCGTTCTCACGCGCCGCTGTCGGTCAGATTATCGACCGGACGAGCGGCTCGCTGGGCACGCAGGCCGACTTCGTCGAGATCACAACATTCCACGCCTTCGCATGGCAGCTCATCAAGCGGTGGGGTGCTGCGATCGGAATGTCCGACCCGAGGCTGGTCAGCTCCAGCGAGGCGAAGCTCTTCGGTACCACGAACGGCATCACCTACAACGACCTCCTGCCGCTGGCGCTGAAGCTGCTCCGGATCCCGGCCATCCGAACACACCTGGAGCGTCGGTGGGCAGTGATCGTCAGCGATGAGTTCCAGGACACCAGCCACGACCAATTCGAGCTGATCAATCTGATCCGTGGCAAAGCCCGCCTCCTACTTCTCGGCGACCTCAACCAGTGCATCTACACGAATCTGCCGGGCGTGATCGGCGTGGGCCCCAAGCGCGTCACCGCCGCACTAGCCCTGCCCGGCGCCAAGAGGATCGAGCTGCCCGATGTGTCCCACCGCGATCCCACCAATATCCTCCCGGCAGCCGCAGCCGCGATCCGCCAGCGCAACTTCGCCCATGCCGCCGTCAGTGCGGCGCTGAAAAGCGAGATGCTGGAGGTGCGCCATCACCATGATCCCGCGAACGAGGGACCTCTGGTAGCCAAGTTGGTGAGGGAACTACGCGGCGAGGGCTACGAGTCTGTCGGCATCTTCAGCCACCACGTCGATGCGACCGCCACACTGTCTGACCACCTCAACAGCGAGGGTATCGCGCACGAAATTGTAGGGCTGCCGGATTCCGTGACGAGTGCATTGCAGGCGCAGTTTGAGATCTCGACTTTCGCACTTTTCCGTGGGAGTCGGGCGGGTCAGCGACTCGGGCGCGGTCGGCGAGGGCGGGGATGGCCGTGGCCGGCGGGGTCGTGTGTGCCGGCGTCGGCGTGTCGCGTTGATCTTGAGGGGGTGATGGGTGGAGCATCGGCGGTCCTGTAACGACTCGTCGA
>JALYQB010000187.1 GCA_030856045.1 Actinomycetota bacterium | reverse complement strand
CGTTGGCGTACTGGTTGACCCACACCGCGCCGGGGATCTCGTCCCGCAGCTGCTTCGCCCGGCGCACGGGACAGCCGCAGCGGCTGCAACGCCGCGGCGCGCCGGGCGCGGAAGCACATCCAGCCGTCACGCAGCTCGATGCGGCACCAGCACTCACCGGCGGCCAGCTGCTGCGTGGCCAGCGCCGCGGGCAGGGACGGGTGCGGGGCGGTGCGATCGGCGAGGTTCCAGAGGTTCTCCTGGACGAGCGCGTCGACGAGATCGCGCAGCACCAGGTCGTCGGCGTCGAAGAGTTGCACGTCAGCGCAGGCTCGGCCAGGTACCGACCTGCGTCGTGCCGCCGCCCGGTACCTCACCCGGCTCGCCGTGGTGGAGGATGCGCGGGGATCCGTCCGGGGCCGGTTCCGTGGTGATCGACACCTGTTCTCCTCGGGGCTCGGCGCCAGTGGGTGCGCAAGGCCGGGCCTGCCTCAGGTCGGGCGGCTCTCCAACCTGGCCAGCCAGTCGTCGTCGTAGACGAGGTCGAGGTAGCGGTCACCGCGGTCGGGCAGGATCGCCACCACGCGGCACCCGGGCCGGAGCTCGGGGAGCTTGCGGGTGATCGCGGCGACCACCGAGCCGCTGGAGCCGCCCGCGAAGATGCCCTCGGTGGCCAGCAGCCTGCGGCAGGACAGCGCCGCCTCCAGGTCGTCGACCGCCACCACCTCGTCGATCTCCTCGGGCCGGGACAGCTCCGGCACCCGGCTGGAGCCGATGCCGGGGATGTCGCGCCGGCCGGGGCTGCCGCCGAAGATCACCGACCCGACGGCGTCGACGGCGATCACGGTCAGGTCCGGGAACCGTTCCCGCATCCGCCGGGCGGAGCCCAGGATGCTGCCCGTGGTGCTGACCGCGGCGAACAGGTAGTCCGGCGGCCGCACGAGCTGGTCGACGATCTCCGCCCCGGTGCCGTGGTAGTAGGCCAGCCAGTTGCGGTCGTTGGCGTACTGGTTGACCCACACCGCGCCGGGGATCTCGTCCCGCAGCTGCTTCGCCCGGCGCACCCGGGTGTGCAGGTAGCCGCCGGTCTCGTCGGGCTCGTCGACGATCTCGACGTTGGCGCCCATGGTGCGCAGGATCGCGACGTTCGTGGCGGTGGTCTTCGGGTCGACCACGCAGGTGAACGCCAGTCCGTACACCCGCGACGCCATCGCGAGCGCGATGCCGAAGTTCCCGGAGCTGCTCTCGACGAGGTGGCCGCCGGGGCGGATCGAGCCGTCCGCCAGGCCCCGCTCCACGATGTACCGGGCCGGGCGGTCCTTCATGCTCCCGCCCGGGTTCAGCAGCTCCAGCTTGGCGATCACCTCGACGGTCGGATCGGGGAACAGCCTGCTCAGCGCCACCAACGGCGTATTGCCCACGCAGTGGAAGACGGAGTCGTGCACGGCCTCGGTGACAGTGGCGGCAGGGGCAACCAAGATCATTCCTCGCTGTGTTGCAGTGGATGCAGACAGCCATCACCGTATTAGGTAAGGCTTGCTTTCGTACACCCCCCGTTCGGTGATCTCACCGCAGCGTCACCGAGGTGGACCTCGATCGCGGACCGGTTCGTGTGGCAACGTCCCCGGCGGCTCGGCCGGCCGGCAACGGCGTGACCGACCCGGCCGCGGTGGCCAGGGTGCAGACGGCGACGGGTGCCAGCCCAGCCGACCGAGCGCAACCGGGCACTTCCGGCGCTCGGCTCAGCCGGTCTTCTGCTGCCCGAAGCGGACCTGGTTGCCCGAGAGGTCGGGGAAGTCGCAGTCGGGGACGCCGTAGGACTGGCCGATAGGCTCCTGGAGGACCCAGATTCGCCGTGGGTCCAGGCTCAGTACTCCGAGTGCGCAGCCGAGCTGAGCGCGAGAATCGCTCGGAGGGTTTTTCTCGTTATGCGGCGAATGGTGGGGGTTTGCGGCGGGGCGCCTGATCGAAGTCTATCCATCGCGGGGGAATGAACTCGGGCAGTCCACTGCGGATGCGGACGGTCCATTGCGAGGCGCGGTGCAGCAGCCGGTGGTGGAAGGCGCAGAGCATCACGAGATTGGTGATCTCGGTCTCGCCGTGGTGCTCCCACTCACGGATATGATGCACCTCGCACCACGACGGGGTGCGATCACAGCCCGGCCAGGCGCAGCCCCGGTCGCGGGCGACGACCGCGCGCCGCAGGTGCGCCGGAACGGTGCGCATCGCGCGCCCGACGTCGAGGGGCTGGCCCGCGCCACCGAGCACGATCGGCACCACCCGGGCATCACACGCCAACGCGCGCAGATCGGCGGGGCTCATCGCGCCACCGAAGTCCAGCAACGCCCTCCGCGCCCGGGTCTCCAGATCGGCCAGCGGGATCAGCACACTCACGTGCGGGCGCTCACCCCCGCAGCTGGGAATCGTCTCGTCGAAACCCAGGGCGTGGCGGCAGACCTCCCCGAGTGCGTCGGCGTGGCGCTGTGGCAACGTCCGGTCATCCTCGGGCTGGGGCTTCGACTTCGCGTCGAGCACGGTGGCGACCGCGTCGAACGTCGGCGCATCCAACCTGCCGGTGATGGTCCCGCCCCCACCTGCCGGGTCGCGGTGCAGGTGCAGCGCGTTGGGCTGTTGCGGGTCGCGGTCGTCGGGGGCCGGCCCGTCCTCATCCAGGGCACTGATCAGGTCGCGGGCGAAGCACGCCAGTTCGCGGGGCTGGTACCGCGGCGCGTGCTCGGCGAGGGTCTGCTCGGCCATGGCCCATACGGCCGGGGTGAGCCGGGCGGCGGCGCGGGTGCCGAGCGCCGCGGTGATGGTCTCGGCGTGGCGCAGCCCGATCTTCCCCGTGGCGAACATCGCGGCGGTGGCGGCAAGCCGCGGCGGACACACCTGCCCATCCAACCCGATGCGCGGGGTGAGCTCCCCGGCGAGTTTCACCCAGCGGGTGGCCTGCGCCACATCACAGCCGAGCAGGTCGGCCACCGCCAATGCCGGACGCCGATAGCCGCGCTCGGTGAACTCCCCGTCGCGTTCCAGAGAGGCGATCAGCGTGACCGTCAACTGCTCCAGCCGCCGACTCACCCGTTGGCATTCGACCAGCGCCCCGATCTTCGCCTCCGGGCCGGCGGTCTCCGTGGCGGTGCGCAGCCCGGTGACCGCGGTGTCGACAACACCCGCGGCGGCAGCGATCGGGTCGTCTTGCATGTCTCCATTGTGTCGAGGGGCACCGACAGTTTCCGGGCCGCTCGGCGTTCGCTGTAAGAATCTTTTCAAGATTCTTTCCAGGAACTGCTGGGAGCGTTACGACTGGCCTTACGTCCCGACCTGGCACCGAACGAGTCCGGCCACCAAGTCGACTGCTCGCGTCCGACATGGCGGTTCGCGCCGCTCGCGACGGTGCGCCGGCCAGCACGGCCTCTCACGACGTGAGAGCAAGTTATCGCGCTCAGCGCTATCACCTGACGCGTGAAGCAGCTGATCACCCGCATCGACGACGAGTTGCATCGTCGGCTCAAGGAGCGTGCGGCAGAGGCGGGCCGCTCGCTCAACGACCTCGTCAGTGGCGTCCTCGCCGCTGCTGTCGAGGACGACGCGGCTTCGCTGCGGCGCCGCAG
>JALYQB010000169.1 GCA_030856045.1 Actinomycetota bacterium | reverse complement strand
TCTTTCCGCCTGTCACGATTGACAGCATGGGTCGACAGACGCCAGTCGACGGTATCTCACCCGGATATTTCCTCACGGTCGGCCGGGGACGCGGGTATAAGAACGTCTCACGGATCGTCGAAGCTGTCGGTGCCATCCCTGGTGCGGACTTGATCGTGATCGGATCGGACGGATTCGCACCGGGTGAGCGGTCTGCCAAGCATGTGCGATCGTTGGGTATTGTTTCTGACCCAGAGCTAAGGTGGCTCTACGCAAACGCCCGTGCTTTGGTGACCGTCGCCTTCGAGGACTTCGGCCTGACTCCGCTGGAGGCGAATTCCTTCGGCACTCCTGTTGCGGCGTTACGTGCTGGTGGGCACCTTGATTCCGTCGTCGAGGGAGTTTCCGGTTGCTGGATTGAGCAGCCGACCGCTGCGGCGGTCAAAGATACTCTTCTACACTTCCCGGATTTCGACCGGGCAAAGATCCAAGAACACGCTGGCAAATTCTCGGCGAGCGCGTTCCGGAGGCGGATCGACACGGTACTCGAGTCGGTCAAATAGTGGTGGCATGACGATGTCGGAGACCTCGGCAGCGGGCCAGCAAGGGCTAAGAGTGAGGCGCCGGGTCCGGCAGGCGACGCAAGCCGGCCGCACATTCGCGGGTTTCGCAATCGTTCCGGCGCTAGCGACAGTCACGCCGCTGATCGTAATTCCGGTGATCTCGCGCACTGCTGGGGCCGAAGGTATCGTCGCGATCGCGGTGGGACAATCGGTCGGCGCCGTTGCCGGAATAGCTGTGGCGTTGGGCTGGCCGCTCGTCGGGCCGGCCCTCGTGGCTCGCTCAAACCAGGCCGACCGACGCAATTCCTACCGACAGAGTCTGGGTAGCAGGTTGGTGGTGCTGGCGCTATTGGCGCCGCCAGCGTTTGTCCTCAGCTTCGTACTAGTCAGCGGCTACCGGCTCGCAGCCGGGCTCGCAGGTCTGGCATTCGCCGGTTATGGGCTTACCGCCACGTGGTTTTATACTGGAAGTGCCGACGGCAAGGGTTTGGTTCTGTTTGAGACTATCCCACGTGTCATCGCGACCGCAATAGCGGGTACGGCAATCGCATTCGGTGCCCCACTGACTGTCTATCCGGTGTTACTCATCGCAGCGGTGATCGCTACTTTTTATCTCAACTCCATCCGGGTTCTCGGCACCGTTCGCTTGAGAATTCGGCGAAGTTCGCTACGGATCCGCGCGGAACTGCCGGCGACTGTCTCCCGACTGCTGCAGGGCGGCTATTCGATGGGATCCGTTCTTATTGTGGCCGCTCTCTCCCCGACTGCGGCCCTTCCGTTTGTAGCTTACAGCAGGGTGCTCCAGCCGGCGCTCGGTGCTACCGCAGCCTACTCCCAGGCGCTGATGGCATGGGTCGCAGGTGATCAAAAGAATCTCGTCCACCGGCAGTGCGCCGGGTTAGTGACCGACTTTTTCTTCAGCATCAGCGCAGGAGTAGCAGTGTACGCGGCACTTCCGTCGATCATGCACTTCCTGTTCGACGACCTGATCGTTGCGACCTACGCCCTCAGCCTAGCGACGGCTCTCGGCGTGGTGTTCGGCACCTTTTCCTACTGCACATTACAGCACGGCCTTCTGGCCGCGGGAGACGATCGGTTTGCAACGCGACTGTTGGGAGTACAGTCAGTCTGCAGTCTCGGTGCCATGACAGCGCTCGTCGTTTCCTTCGGAGCGCTAGGTGCCATGGTCGTTTTCGCCGCAGGCGAGTTCGTTTTCAGCATGGCTGCGCTTATCCGCCTCGTCGTAGTTCGGAGGCGCGATGTCTGAACAGACGTCTCGAAGATATGTCGACCTTCCGAGGAAGGGGCTGTGCATCTCGCTTCTTGGCCTCGTGGCCGCAGCGACAATCCCGTTGGCAGTCCAGATCGATCCGCTTGTGTCCGGCGTGTTGGCCGAGGCAATCGTACTTCTCTCGTTCTGGGGGTTGACAACGTCCGTTGTTCACGGAGCGCGCATCAACCAGCTGGTATTCTGGGCCTTCACTCTGTCGTGGCTGGGCGTCGCGCCTCTTTATCAGCTGTACGTCGGTGAGGTTGCGTGGGGTGACTACACTGTGCTGAAGCTGACCGATGCCGTGCAGGCTTCCCAGGTTCTTGTGCTGGTCTCGTTGGTTGCGTTTCTTGCGGGATCACGTGCTGTGCCCGATGTCACCGAACATCGGTCGCGCCTCGACACTTCGAAGATGGGGAAAGCGGCGTTTTTAGTCATCGTGGCCGCCGGCTTCCTCCTACCAATGGCTGCCTCGGCATCCGGGGGACTGGCGAATCTGTTCGCCAGCAGGCAGGAGCGCGCGACGAGCTTCGCGGTAGAGAATTTCGACGTCGCCAGTGGCGGCGGTGCTGCCCTCGGCTTTGTGAAGCTTCTTCCGGCAGCGCTGGCAACCGTGGGCTGCTATTTCGCGGTACTTGTCGTCCGCGAGGAGATCCGGAGTCGCCGCGGCTTGAACTGGCGGATGGCGAGGCTGGCTCTGGTGGTGGCCGGCTTGACCGCCTTAGCGATCTACAGTAATCCGATCGCAAATTCACGGTTCATCAGCTTCGCGGCCATCCTCGCTTCCGTGATTGCAGCGTGGCAGCCTCGTACTAGTCGCTCTGGATTCATCCTGGCGATGGTCTCGCTGGTCGGAGTTCTCTTTGTGTATCCGATTGCCTTTGCGCTGCGTAAGACGAGAGGCTTGTCAACGTTGGAAACGTTTACATTGAAAGACTGGGCAGGTCCAGATTTTGACGGCTTCCAGCAGTGGGTGAACACTGTGCTATTCGTCGAGGAGAACGGGTACTCCTGGGGATCCACCATTTTGTCCGCAATGTTTTTTTTCGTCCCGCGATCAATATGGCCAGGCAAGGAGATACCTGCATCCATTACGATTGCTGAAAGCCGGAGCTACGAGTTCACGGATCTGTCACTGCCGGTTTCGGCCGAGTTCTATCTCAACTTCGGTTTTGTTGGTTTGGTCATTGGAATGTTCGTGCTGGGTCGGATCTGGGCGCGTCTCGACGTGGCCTGGCTCAGATCGCCTGACTCACTAGCCGGAGTGCTGGCACCCCTCGTTGCGACCCAGCAATTCGGTCTTGTTCGCGGGCCATTAGGGTCTCTAGCGCCAGTCTTCGGCACGGTCCTCATCCTGTCTGCAGCGGTGGTCCTGTACAGCCGGCGGGCCAGCGAGCCCGAAAGGGCCGGGCGCCAGCAGATTCAGGGTGATGCTCTGTTCCGGAGAACGTACTAATTAGAAACTAGGGGGTTCAACCACTGGTTCACCTGCGCCAAGGAAACTCATCGCTTAACTGAGCCTTACCGCCATCGTGAACTAGGCCGGCGTCCTGCACGGCGGTTACGTAATGCCGCGCCGTCCTGCGGTCCCTCCACCCGCAGTACCTCTAGAATCTCGATCGCACGCATCTCCCGGGATGCCACTCCTCAAAGCACTCGACGTAAGTGATCAGTAGCGGCAGGCCTCGACCACCGCAGCGCACGACACGCCGGTGGTCCCATAACTGGCGACCCAGGTGGTCCCATGACCTGGCAAAACTCGGCTCAAGCCGGCCCCATGACGGTGGCAGGAGGGTATGATCTTTCCGCGATCGTCGCCGACTGTACTCGATGGGGTGACGACTAGCAGTAACGGATCGCCATCCACGACGATACCTCGGGTAGAAGTGCGGTCGTCGCGCCGAACGTGAGGACACGTTCGCGGGAGTGATCGATACGGCGTTCGGCGAGGTCGGTGTCCTGCTCACGAGGGCTGATGAGGGATGGACCGCGGAGGGGTAATCGAAATGGCCACGAGCCAGGAAGTGGGCCGCTCGCCTCGAGACTGCGCCCGTGGAGCTGCCTGTGCAGCGCTGGGAGCCGCGCTACCAAGCTCTGGTCCTGCTCGCCGACGTGGTGCTCACGGCTGCGTGGCTGTCATCCTGGCCACGGCGGCGGACAACAAAGTCGAACGGTGGCGCCCTGCACAACGAGACAGTCAACGTAGTCTGATGATTGTCAGACACCCACGGAATTCGGAACATCCTCGATGTCACGTAGGAGACGGCTATGAATGGTCCAGCGCTAAGAGTCGCTGTCCGTAAGGCCTATCACGCGGAATTTATTGGTCGCCTCCCGCTTTCGTCACGGCGCCGGTTTCTCTATGCGAAGTCTCAGCGTCGGCCACTGCACCTCGCTGCGCCTCGTACGTTCAACGAGAAGGTGAACTGGCGGATCGTGAACGACCGCCGAGACCTGCTTCGCTGGACCTGCGACAAGATGGCGATGAAGGACGCCGCTCAGTCAACAACTTCCTCAGTGCGAATCCCTGAGACGTTGTGGTCCGGAACCGACCTGGCCGAGCTGATGGACATCGGCCTCCCGGACCGCTGGGTGCTCAAACCCAACCATCGCAGTAACGCCATTCATTTTGGTTCCGGCAGTCCTACCTCGATGGAGGCATTACGTGCCACGACTCTCGGATGGATGGACAATTTCCAAGGCGAGACGCTCGGCGAGTGGGCGTACTCGCAGGCGCGCCGCGCGTTTCTCGTTGAGGAATGGATAGCCGACGGCGACGCGGCACCGACGGACTACAAACTATTCGTCTTCAATGGCGTGGTTCAACTCGTCGAAGTGACTAGCGAGCGGTTCAGCGACAAACGGTGCCGCCTTTATAGACCGGATTGGACCCCGCTGAAATTCATTTACGGCCCTCCGCTCGCGGAAGTTCAGGAGCCACCAGCCGGACTCGACATCATGGTGTCGGCCGCACAGGATGTCGGAGCGGGGTTCGACTTCATCCGCGTCGATTTCTATGAAACAACCCGCGGCGTGTACTTCGGGGAGACAACACCGTACCCTGCGGGCGGATTAACACCGTTCACGCCAACGTGGCTGGATCATGAGCTCGGGTCGCGGTGGCAACTGCCGATCTTGTGACTGATGACCAGCCCGCCAACCCGGTTGGGTTACAGCACTAAGAGGAACTGGGTTATTGGACATATAGGTTGATGTTGCTGAGGTTTGGATCGCGGAGGAATCTGCAGACGATCTGCGGGAGCCGCTGGAGACGGGTGGTTTACGTTTCGGTACTATTCTTGAGCCCGTCCAGGTGCCCGCAGCAATATTGCCGACATGGCTATGCGCGAGGAATGCGCGAGGTAAGCCCACGGGCGCGGTGCCTATGTTGCCGCCGGTCCGTTTCCCGTGCCTCTCCCGAATCCAGCGTGCCAATTCGTCGGCACCGGGCTCTCCATGTGCTTTCCCTTTGGTTGTCCCTGAACTCCCTATGGACGGCACCCGCCCGCGGGCGGGTGGAATCTTAGGCTCTCCCGGCACCGATATGGGTGTGATCTAGCGATGAGAACGGGGAAGGGGCTGGTGGGACGGGGAATCGGCGACACGCCCTGAAGGTTGCAGGACACGCACGGGCCGTGGATCTAGGTTCGGGGATCGACCAAGATCTTGCCGAGCCTGAAAGAGGGCCACGCACGTAGCTATTCAGCTGGTGCAGGTGGGGTTGCTGAGGCTGGTGTGGTGTTGTTGGCGTGTCACCTTGATCGTGGCGGTAGTTCGGGCAGGGTATCGGCGTGCCCGACGCCCCGACCTATGAGCAGCTGGTAGCGCTGGTCGCTGAGCTGTCGGAGCGCAACGCGGAGCTGGAACGGCTGTTGTCGGCGGATTCGTTGAACTCCTCGCGTCCGCCCTCGTCGGATGCGCCGTGGGAGAAGAAGCCGGCGAAGAAGCGGTCCTCGCGGACCCGGTCGGGGCGAAACCCGGGCAAGCAGCCGGGTGCGTCCTCGTCGTCGCGGCGCCTGGTAGAGGATCCGGATCGGGGTCGTGGTGATCGAACCGGACCGCTGCTCGGGGTGCGAGGCGCCGTTGGGCGGGGGTGGCGAATCCGAGCGAGAGCGTCGGCAGGTGGTGGATGTGGGGCCGGTGCCGCCGCCGGAGGTCACCGAGTATCAGCGGGTTTCGAAGACCTGCTCGGGTGTGGGACGGTGACTACCCCGACGTGGGACACCGGTAATGATCACGCCGACGTGGTCTCCGTGCCAGGCTCGCCGGTGCGGATCGGCCCGCAAGACCCTGGCCCGGTGCGCCTTGTTGACCTGCGGGCACTTCCTGCCCGTGGGCCGGGCACGCACCCTGCTGCAGTCGCTGTGCGGGATCGGGGTGTCCACCGGATTCCTCGCGGGCATCCGGGGACGCGCCGCCCGGAAACTGGAGAAAAAGTTCCGGGCGCACCTGCAAGACCTGCTGGCCGGCGCCCCGGTGCTCCTGCGCCGACGAGACCTGCGGCCGCGCCGAGGGCGCGCTGTCCTACGTACACGTCGCGTGCACCGAATACCTCACGTTGATGCACGTCGGCGGCCGCAGCGCCGCCGACATCGACGCCGGCGGGGTGCTGCCCGGCTTCACCGGCGTGCTGGTCCGCGACGGCTACGTTGGCTACTCCCACCTCCCGGCGATGCATGCCTGGTGCGGGGCGCATTACCCCGACCCGCGGGTTATGCCGACCAAGCAGAGGGCGACCGCCGTTTTCCCTGGTCAGCAGGGCGACAGAGGGTGACCGGGTCGGCATAATCCGGGCTGCGCGAGGCGAGACCTCTTCCGTCAGTCGCGGTCTCGGAGGATGCGGCGACGGTGACGGGCCACGGGGCCAGGACCAGCCACCCAGATCTACCTGCAACGCCTACCTCGCGCGCGAAGAGCGGGACCTGGTCCGCGTCGCGTCCCCGAACACCCACCGGAACGATTGCCGTGCACCCGACCGCCTGCTCGCCGTCCCGGAGGGCCCGTGGTTATGCCGACTTCGTCACCGCCGACACCGCCACCACCAGCGACTTCAGGTCCGACGTCGGCATAATCCGCGGGTCGGGGTAATGGGCGCCACACCCCATTGAGGCGTCGGTGTGCTGGGCGTGACTGTCGGTTGACTACGCTGAGGCGCAAGCAGTGGAGGGAGGGCGGGGCGTGGCGGACAAGGTGATCGACAACCCGATCCTGAACCGCCCGTACGACGAGCCCACCCGCCACTTCGCGTTCGATGACGAGGGCATCACCGACCGGGTCGTGGACTCGCGGCGGCCGTCGTCGTTCTTCGTGCCGGTGCCCCGGCTGCGCAAGGGCACCCGGCAGCTGGAGCTCGCGGAGCTGACCGCGGATCAGATCCGGCTCAACGATCTGATCAACCGCATCCGCGAGCAGGTGACGCGGTGGCGCCACGCCGGCTACCCCCGGGTCACGCCGACCACCCGGCGGCTGGTGGAGCACTGGGCCGACCCGGAGCGGGAGAACCGGGTGCTGTTCTGCCAGCGCGAGGCGGCCGAGACGGCCGTCTACCTGTCCGAGGTCGCCGCCCGCGACACCGACGTGTGGATGCGCAACGCGCTGGCCGAGGCCAACGGGGAACACAACGACGGGCTGCCGCGGCTGGCGCTGAAGATGGCGACCGGTGCCGGCAAGACGGTCGTGATGGCGATGCTCATCGCCTGGCAGGTGCTGAACAAGGTCGCCGCGCCGCAGGACAAGCGGTTCACCAAGCGGTTCCTCGTCGTCACCCCCGGCCTGACCATCCGCGATCGGCTGCGGGTGCTGCTACCCGGCGACCCGGAGAACTACTACCGGCTGCGCGACCTGGTTCCCGCCGAGCTGTACGGCGGGCTGGGCAAGGCACAGATCGTCATCACCAACTACCACACCTTCCTGCCCCGCGAGAAGGGCGCGGCGCGGGCCGCGTCGGCCACCACCAAGGACGTGCTCACCGCCCGGGTCGGCGGCCGCGGCTCGCTGCTGGAGACCGAGGCGCAGGTCGTTCGACGCGTGTTGCGCGATCTCGGCGGCACCCAGGAGGTGGTGGTGCTCAACGACGAGGCGCACCACTGCTACCGGGGCCGGTCCGATGGCGAGGACGTCACACTCACCAGCGACGAGCGCAAGGAAGCGAAGCAGCGCGACGAGGAAGCTCGGGTGTGGTTCCGCGGGGTCTCGGCGGTGGCCCGCCAGGTCGGCGTCAAGACCGTCTACGACCTGTCGGCGACGCCGTTCTTCCTGGCCGGGTCCGGCTACCGGGAGGGCACCCTGTTCCCGTGGGTGGCCAGCGACTTCTCGCTGACCGAC
>JALYQB010000156.1 GCA_030856045.1 Actinomycetota bacterium | reverse complement strand
GTCCTGCTCCGGCGGAGCAGGACCGCACCGGCGAGTAGCGCCACCAGACCCGCGGCCGCGGTGAGCAGCCCACCCGCTCCGAAGCCGGCCACCCAGCGGGAGATCGCCGACTGCACGCCGACCGCCGCGGAGATGACCGGGTCGGACGTGACGTCACCGGCGAGCACCCGGATCTCGAACCAGCCGTACCAGGCGACGTAGGCGCCGGCGACGAGCAGCAGCGCGCCGCTGCCGCGGCTGATCACGGCACCGGCCCGCCGCATCGCCCCGACGACCGAGGTGCGTGCGGCGGCGACGGCGAGGGCCAGCACCAGAACGACCGTGCCCATCCCGAGCGCGTACGCCACCAGCGCGCCTGCGACCCCGAACGGGCCGGCCCCGGACAACGCCCCCGCCGTGACGGCAAGGAACGGGGCGATCGTGCACGACAGCGACGCCAGTGCGAAGGACACCCCGTAGCCGATCTGCGACCACCAGCTCCCCGTCGGTGCCGTGCCGTGGCCGAGCAGTCCGCGGATCGCGAGATGTCGCCCGGCCAGCAGCCAGCCGCCGAGTCCGACAAGCGCGACGCCCATGACCACGGTGACGATCGGCAGGTACCGCTCGATCGACAGTGCCAGCGGTGCCAGCACCAATCCCACCAAGCCGAACACCGCGACGAACCCGAGCGTCATCCCGGCGGCGAAGCGTGCGGCCCGGCGCATCGCCGCCGCTCGCCCGCCCGGATCGTCGTCGGCGACGAGCAGTCCGAGGTAGGCGGGCAGCAGCGCGAACCCGCAAGGGTTGAACGCCGCCACCGCACCGGCCACGAGCGCGAACGCGAATACCGTGGACGTCACCGTGCTCACTCACCGGCCAGCAGCTCGTCGGCCGCCGCGCGCAGGGCGTCGGCGTCCATGCTGCCCGCGAACGTCCGCGCCTGGCCGTCACTGCCGACGAACGCGAACGCCGGCTGGGCGACCACGCCGAAGCGCTGCCACAGCGAGCCGTCGTCGTCCACGACGTGGGTCAGCTCACCGGTGCCGGTATCGCCGACGAAGTCCCGCATCTCCTCCACCTGCCCTCGGCCCGGCACGCCCAGGAACGTGACCCGACCCTCGTACTCGGCGGCGACCGCCGCCACGCCGGGCCCCTCGGCCCGGCACGTGGGTCAAAACGGCGCCCAGAACCACAGCACCACCGGCGAGCCCGTCAGCGTCGAGGCATCGAACCGGCCGCCGTCGACGGTGCTGGCGGCGAACTCGAGCGCACCGGACGCCGCGGTGGTGCCGGATGCGGAGCCGGGCGGAGCGGCCGGCGCGGCACCGGTGGGGGCCGCGCCCGCGCAGCCGGACAGGGCGAGAGCGAGCGCGGCGGCGGTCGCGGCGACGGCGAACCGACCGCGACGCGGTACTCGGGGAGCGTTCATGATCCCGGTAACCCCGATTCCCGGTTGTCGCTTCCCTTCCCACGGTGCGGGTTCGCGGCGCCCTCGGCGAGCGCGGCCAGCCGAGCCCGGTCGCGGACCAGGATCCGGCCCCGCCGCAGCGCTACCGCTCCGTGCGCGGCGAGCTCGCCGAGTGCGGTCGTGGTGCGCTCGCGGCTGGCCCCGACCAACCCCGCCAGCTGCTCGTGTGTCAGCCGCACCGGCCCGGCGTCCGCGCCGGCCAGCAGGCACAGCGCACCCGCGGCGCGCTCGACTACCGTCTTGGCGACCAGATCCGCCAGGCGCTGCTCGAGCTCCGCGATCCGCGCGCCCAGCAGTTCGGCGATCCGGGTCGCGATCCGCGGATCGGTGAGCAGCAGCCGCCGGACGTCGGCGCGGTTCATCAGGCACAGGTCGTCCGCTTCGAGCGCCTCCGCCCAAGTACCCCCCATCCGCAGCCCGAGCAGATCCATCTCACCGAACACCGAACCCGGCCCTGGCAGCGCCGTGGTCACCGTGCGCCCGTCGGCCAGCACCCGGTAGAGCCGAAACCGCCCGGTCTTCACGATGAACAGCACCTCGGCCGGGCGGCCGGGGTCGTGGACGACCTGGCCCGCCTGCACCGTCCGCATCGGTGCCGCCGCGGACAGCTCGGCCATCTCCCGGCGCGAGAGGTCGCGGAACAGCGCCACCTCCGCCAGGCAGTAGTAGTCGTCCACGGCCGCCCTCTCGGTCCGTCGCCGCACCACGGTCCTCACCGCACACCGTCCAGTGTGGCGAGCAGCTCGTCCAGCGTGGGGTTGCCCAGCGACACGACGCGCTCGCCGAGCAGGAACGTGGGCGTCCCGAACACCCCCTCGGGGACGCGCCCCGTGCGGTCGTCGAGATCCACCACCTCCACCGGTTGCCGTGGCCGCAGCCGGCGCACCGCATCCACCAGCGTGAGCGCGTACCCGCAGGTGGTACAGCCGGCCGAGACCACGACGCGCAGCGGATCCGCCCCCGTCACGCCGCCGCGGCGCGCTGGCGCAGCCCGACCAGCACCGCCGCGGCGACCAGGCCGTACAGGACGTGCCCGACCAGGCTCATCATCGCGGTGGTGTTCAGCATGAACAGCGCCATGCCCATCATCGCCGGCATCAGCAGCAGCGGGCCGATCACCCACAGCACCACGCCATAGCCGGCACCGGCGCCCAGCGTCGCCCCGGTCCCGAACCCGGCGGGCAGCGTCAGCGCGAGCACCACGCCGAAGCCTGCGGAGATGACCAGGTGCACCAGCCATCCCACGGCCACGCTGGACGACCCGACCAGCATCGCGATCGTCCCGAGCATGCCCATCATGGCCATGAGCGCGCCGAACACGATCCCGCCTGCCAGCCCGGCCAGGACGCCCTGCCCGACCCGCGTCCCGATGCTCGTCCGCGTACCCATGCTCGTCGCCATGGTCACCTCCCGATCCGGTGACCCGCCGGATGCGGGCCTCGACCGCAGCATCGGCCGACCGACCCCACACGTCAGTGACAACCATTACAGAGCGGGTGATCCGTCACAGATCAGGATGGACCGGACGGCCCGCCCCGGCCGGGGTCACCGACCCGGTCTGCAGACCGCGACCCGGACGTTCACCGACGCCGCTGCCGGGTCGGTCGGCTGCTCGTGTCGCTCTCCCCAGCCGACCGCTCCCGGCTCGCGGACAGGAAACCGACGCTCGCCACGCAGTACAGGACCAGGTAGTTGACACCGACCCGGATCCAGGTCGCCGCATCGCCACCGTCGAGCACGAGGTGGCCCTGGTTGACCGCCGACAGCACCGTGCCGACGACGGCGGCGACCGGCGCCGCGGTCCGGGCGGTCCGGCCGCGCACGAAGATCACCAGCGCCTCGCCCGGGCGCGACCAGGTGACCGTCCGGGCAGGGCGTCCTCCGGCGTCCACGGGGAAACCGGAACACCGGCGGCGTCCCGAGGTATTCCCTTCACGGTCCGGGGGCGCTCGGGCCGCGGGCGGGGCTTGACCCGGTACCCAGGTACAGGGTTCATCCTGGGTGCATGCGGACGAGCGAGGTGGCGGCGCAGGCGCGGGTGAACCCGCAGACGTTGCGGTACTACGAGCGGCGGGGACTGTTGCCCGAGCCGGAGCGCTCCGCGTCGGGCTACCGCGCCTACCGGCCGCAGGCGGTCCGCGTGGTGCGGTTCGTCAAGCGCGCGCAGGACCTCGGGTTCACGCTCGACGACGTGGAGTCACTGCTTCAGCTGGCCGAGGGTGGCCCGGACGGCTGCGACGTGGCCCGCGAGATGGCGACCGGCAAGATCGCCGACCTGGAGGCCCGGATCGCCGACCTGCAAGCGATGCGTTCCGCGCTGGCGCGGCTGGTGCGGACCTGCGAGAGACCCCGGGTGCGGCGGGAGTGCCCGATCCTGGCCGGGATGAGGGAGGAGCGCCCGTGATCGTGGAGATGCTGCACACCGAGGGCTGCCCGCACGCCGTCCGGTATCTGCCGCGGCTGCGACGGCTCGCCGTTGACGCCGGGGTGGGCGATCCGGTCCGGGTGCGGGTCATCGCCGACGACGACACCGCGCGCCGCGAGCGGTTCCTCGGGTCCCCGACGGTCCGCGTGGACGGCCGGGACGTCGATCCCGGCGCCGGTGCCCGCCGCGACTACGGCCTGAGCTGTCGCCTCTACGCCGGGCAGGGCGGACCCAGCGGCGCCCCGCCGGACGAATGGGTGCTCGCGACGATCCACGGATGGCACACCGAGGAGCGAGCCGCCGACACGCACCGAGGAGGTGCAGGATGACGACCGTGGGCTATCCGGCACTGCGCCGGCTGCTCGACGAGGATGCGCAGCTGGTCGAGGTGCTCCCGGCCGAGGAGTTCGCCGAGATGCACCTGCCGGGCGCGGTCAACCTCCCGCTCAAGACGCTCGGCGCGGACACGACCGCGGGCCTCGACCGCGCCCGCCCGGTCGTCGTGTATTGCTGGGACGCCCTTTGAGACATGAGCCCACGGGCCGCGTGTCGGCTCGCCACGCTCGGGTTCGCCCAGGTCTACGACTACCTGCCGGGCAAGGTCGACTGGCTCGCCCGCAACCTACCCGTCGCCGGGAGCGATGCCGACGCTCCGACGATCGGCAGGCTCCTACGGCACGAGGTCGTCACCGCTGCGCCCGACACGTCCGTCGCCGACGTCCGCGCCCGGGTCGCCGCCTCACCGCACGGTTTCGCGTTGGTGACCACACCCGACGGCGTCCTGCTCGGCCGGCTCCGCGGCACGCAGCTCGACGCCGCCGACCCGGAGACCTCGGCGGGCGACGCGATGGCAGCCGGACCGTCCACGCTGCGCCCGCACGAGCCGGTCGCGGCGGTGCGCGAACGACTCACCGGCAGAAACCTGGCGCATGCCATCGTCACCGACCCCGACGGCCGGCTCCTCGGTACCGTGCGCACCGCCGACCTGACCTGAACCGACCCACCGGGCCCGTGGACCCGCGATGAATGCACCGCCGCGACGCGCCGGCCTGCGTACGGTGTTCGCGCGCCCCGCCTACCGACGGTTGTGGTCGGCCCGGACGGTCTCCCAGTGGGGGGACGTGTTCGCGACTGTCGCGCTGTCCCTGCTCGTGTTCGACCTCACCGGCTCCGCCCTGGGCGTGAGCGCGGTGGTGTTCGCCGAGATCCTCCCGGTGCTGCTGCTCGCTCCGCTGGCGGGCACGGTCGTCGATCGGCTGCCGCGGGTCGCGGTGATGGTCGCCGCCGACCTGTGGCGGGCGGCACTGGCGCTCGCGCTGCTCGCCGTCGGGGACACCGTCGTCGCGGTCTACGTCATCGCATTCGGGCTGTCGGCCGGCGCCGTGGTGTTCAACCCGGCCGCGAACAGCGCCTTGCCAACCCTGGTCCCCGACGACGAGCTGATCGCGGCGAACAGCGGCGTCTGGACCGCGGCCGTGCTCAGCCAAGTCGCGCTGGCCCCGCTGGCGGGCGTCCTGTACGCCGCGCTCGGCCCCGGCCCGGCCTTCGGGATCAACGCGGCCAGCTTCGCAGTCAGTGCGGTCCTGCTCTCCGGGCTCCGGCTGCCCGCCACACCCGCGTCGACGGATCGCCGCGGGTTCCTCGCCGACACCGCCGCCGGTCTGCGCGTGCTCGCCGCCGACCCGCTGCTACGGGCGCTGGGGACGGGGCAGCTGCTCGCGGCGCTGTCCGCCGGCGCGACGAGCGCACTGCTGGTGGTGCTGGCCCGCGAGCACCTGGCGCTGCCGCCGCAGGGGTACGGGCTGCTCCTCGGGGCCATCGGGCTCGGCGCCGTACTCGGCCCGCTCGTGCTCACCCGGCTGGTCCGCGATCCGCGGCGACCCTCCTTCGTGTTCGGCCCCTACGTCGTCCGTGGCGTCGTCGACCTGGTGTTGGCCACGTTCACCGCGTTGCCGGGCGCCCTGGTCGCACTGGCCGTCTACGGGCTCGGCACATCGAGCGGCGCGGTCACGTTCAACAGCCTCGTTCAGGCGCACACACCGGAAGGCGTGCGCGGCAGAGTCTTCGCGGCGTTCGACGTGTTCTGGCAGCTCGGCAGGCTGGTGTCCCTGCTCGCGGGCGGCCTGATCGCCGCCGCACTCGGGATCCAGGCCGTCTACTACCTCGGCGGCGCACTGCTCCTCCTCGCCGCCGCCATCGGATGGCACGGCGTCCGGACGTCGGCGCACAGTGGCGACGTGTGAGCGGCGGCTGGGCCACCCAGCCAGGCGATGAACGTGAACCCTGCGACGAAGCCGTTCTGGGTGATCGCGCACGACGCCCATCCGGTCGCGATCTCTCCATCCAGCCACACCCGCGCCCGATCATGGTCGACGTGGTCGCTGTCCAGCAGCGTCAGGAGCACGTTGATGTCGAGACGCGCGCGGCTCACGAGCTCGTCCTCCCGCAACAGGTCGATCATCGCGTTGGACACCGGCCCGCCGCGCGGCGGCAGCGGCCGGAAGCCGTGGAACTCCTCGCCGGGCTGCTCCGGCTGCCGTGCCGTCAACGCCTGCCGGGCCAGCTCGGACAGGACCGCGCCGACGCTACAACGTTCCCGCCGCGCCCGGTCCTTGACGGCCAGCAGGACATCGTCGTCAAGACTGAGCGTGTGCGCATGCCCGTGATGCTATGCATCACAGTCCCCTTCTCAGCCCTGCGCCTGCTCGACGAGCTCCTGCCCCTCGACGACACCCGACGCGCCGAGATCACCGTCTTCCTCGAGTTCGCGACAGCG
>JALYQB010000151.1 GCA_030856045.1 Actinomycetota bacterium | reverse complement strand
CACGAGGGGAAGGCGACAAGAAGAAAGCGAGCCGCAGGGTGATCATGCAGAACACAAGATCCAAAACGGGTACACCACGCCGGGCGAGCCAAGATCCCCACGAATTAACCACCAGGGTCGCCACTGGACGCAAAACTCGTTGCCCTCCGGGTCGGTCATCACGACGCACCAGCCGGTCGCCTCGTCCACCTCGCGCACGACGGCACCGCCCGCGGCGGCGAGCTGCTCCGCGCGGCGGCGGACCACGGGGCGCCGCTGCTCCGGGTCCGACACCGCCGCGCCTACGTTGAGGTCAAGGTGCACCCGGTTCTTCGCCGTCTTGTCCTCGGGCACTCGCTGGAAGAACAGCCGCGGACCGACCCCGTCCGGGTCGACGAGCCCCGCGGTGTCGTTCCACCGCTCCTCGGGCAGCCCGATGTGTCTGCCGAACTCCTGCCAGGTGGCGAACCCGGGCGGCGGTGGCTGCTCGGTGTACCCGAGCGCCTCGGCCCAGAACGCCGCGAGCCTGCCCGGGTCGTGCGCGTCGAACGTCACCTGTACCCCGATGGCCACTGCACCGTTCCTCTCGCTCCCGTGCCCCTCAGTGTCCTCCGCGGAGGTGGCAGTGCCCCGCGACAGGACATCCTGCCGCCGCGGCCGTACCGACCTGCCGCCAATGCCGCGTTCGCCTCACCGGATGAGGCCAACGCGGCATTGGCGGCAGGTCGGTACGTGGAGGGCCGCCGACTAGCGGATCCCGGCGGCGTCCATGCCGCGGAGCTCCTTCTTCAGCTCCGCGATCTCGTCTCGCAGCCGCGCCGCGAGCTCGAACTGCAGGTCCCGCGCCGCGGCCATCATCTGGTCGGTGAGCTGCTGCACGAGGTCGGCGAGCTCCGCGCGCGGCATGGCCGACGTGTCGCGTCCCTCGACGATTCCCGAGCTGCCGCGGGTCGACCCCGCCTCGCCGGTCGCGCGCTTGCCACGGGACGCGTTGCGCCCG
Organism: Actinomycetota bacterium; assembly: GCA_030856045.1. Lineage (GTDB taxonomy): Bacteria > Actinomycetota > Actinomycetes > Mycobacteriales > Pseudonocardiaceae > JALYQB01. Next base: position 7,345 of record JALYQB010000151.1, on the reverse strand, counting down.
GAGCCGCCGATCGGTGCGCTCGCGGTGTCCGCGGCCTCGGCGTACACCCGGTCCAGGATGTCGTTGATCTTCTTCCGCAGCGGCTGGGGATCCAGCCCGCGCTCGGTGTTGTAGGCGATCTGCTTGGCCCGGCGCCGGTCGGTCTCCTCGATCGCGTGCTGCATCGAGTCGGTGATCCGGTCCGCGTACATGTGCACCTGGCCGGAGACGTTGCGCGCCGCGCGGCCGATCGTCTGGATCAGCGACGTCCCCGACCGCAGGAAGCCCTCCTTGTCCGCGTCCAGGATCGACACCAGCGACACCTCGGGCAGGTCGAGACCCTCCCGCAGCAGGTTGATGCCCACCAGGACGTCGTACTCCCCGCTGCGCAGCTGCCGCAGCAGTTCCACCCGCCGCAGCGTGTCGACCTCCGAGTGCAGGTACCGCACCCGGATGCCGAGCTCCAGCAGGTAGTCGGTGAGGTCTTCGGACATCTTCTTAGTCAGCGTGGTGACCAGCACCCGCTCGTCCCGCTCGGTGCGCACCCGGATCTCGTGCACCAGGTCGTCGATCTGGCCCTTGGTGGGCTTGACGACCACCTCGGGGTCGACGAGGCCGGTCGGCCGGATGACCTGCTCGACGAACTCGCCGCCCGCCTGGCCCAGCTCGTAGGGCCCCGGGGTCGCCGACAGGTACACGGTCTGCCCGATGCGGTCGCTGAACTCCTCCCAGGTCAGCGGCCGGTTGTCCACCGCCGAGGGCAGCCGGAAGCCGTGATCGACCAGGTTGCGCTTGCGGGACATGTCGCCCTCATACATGCCACCGATCTGCGGCACCGTCACGTGCGACTCGTCGATCACGAGCAAGAAGTCGTCGGGGAAGTAGTCGATCAGGGTCGCCGGGGCGGACCCGGCGCCGCGGCCGTCGATGTGCCGCGAGTAGTTCTCGATGCCGGAACAGAAGCCGACCTGGCGCATCATCTCCAGGTCGTAGGTGGTGCGCATCCGCAGCCGCTGCGCCTCGAGCAGCCTGCCCTGGCGCTCCAGCTCGGCCAGCCGCTCCGCCAGCTCCGTCTCGATGTCGCGGGTCGCGCGCTCCATGCGCTGCGGCCCTGCGACGTAGTGCGTCGCCGGGAAGATCCGCACCGACTCGACCTGGCGCACCACCTCGCCCGTCAGCGGGTGCAGATAGTACAGCGCCTCGACCTCGTCACCGAAGAACTCGATGCGGACGGCCAGCTCCTCGTAGGCCGGGATGATCTCCACCGTATCGCCCCGCACCCGGAACGTCCCACGGCTGAAGGCCACGTCGTTGCGGGTGTACTGGACGTCGACCAGCGCCCGGAGCAGCGCGTCGCGGTCCACCTGCGAGCCGACGTCCAACGACACCGAGCGGTCGAGGTAGGACTGCGGCGTGCCGAGGCCGTAGATGCAGGACACCGACGCGACGACCACCACGTCGCGGCGCGACAGCAGCGTCGACGTCGCGGCGTGCCGGAGCCGCTCGACATCCTCGTTGATCGAGGAGTCCTTCTCGATGTAGGTGTCGGTCTGCGCGATGTATGCCTCGGGCTGATAGTAGTCGTAGTAGGAGACGAAATACTCCACCGCGTTGTGCGGCAGCATCTCGCGCAGCTCGTTGGCCAGCTGCGCGGCGAGCGTCTTGTTCGGCGCCATCACGAGCGTCGGCCGCTGCACCCGCTCGATCAGCCACGCGGTCGTGGCCGACTTCCCGGTGCCGGTCGCGCCCAGCAGCACGACGTCCTGCTCGCCGGCTTTGAGGCGGCGCTCGAGCTCGTCGATGGCCGCGGGCTGGTCACCGGCGGGATCGAAATCGCTCACGACCTCGAACCGGTTCCCGGTGCGCTCGATGTCGCCCACCGGCCGGAACTCGGAGTGGGCGGTGACGGGGTACTCCGTTGCGAAGGCCACGGGTCCAGCGTAAGCGCCTGCCCCGACAGTTCTGCGGGGACGACTCCCCACCGAACGACGCCCCGCCAAGGGTGGCGCGCGCCGCGCCCGCGGTGCGTAGGGTCGAGACGCGTGACACCCGCCGACGCACTCGCCTCCGCGGAGGCGGCGACCGCCCCGGCCCCCCGTGCGCGCGGCCACCTCCACCCCCCGAAGGTGGAGCTGTTCGACCTGGCAGCGATGACGAACACCGACCCCAAGGGTGTCGTGCGCCGGGTGCGTGAGTACCGCGTCGAACCGTTCGGCCTCTACGTCGCGCGTGACGTCGTCGACCACCCGAGGATCGCCGCCCTCGAGTCGTGGCTGCTGCCCGGCGCAGGTCTGCGCGTCACCGACTGGTTCTTTCACGCGGGCCACGAGCGCGACCAGGACTTCTACCTCGATGTCGCCGACATCGCCGTCGACGGAGCACTATGGCGCACGGAGGACCACTACCTCGACCTGGTGGTGCGCACGGGCCGCGGGGTCGAGGTCCTCGACGCCGACGAGCTGGTGGCCGCGGTCGCCGCGGGGCTGCTCGACAGCCGTACCGCGGAGCGAGCGCTGGACACCGCCTTCCGGACACTCGACGGTCTGGCGCGCCACGGCTACCGGCTGGACCGCTGGCTCGCGACGCTCGACGTGCATCCCACGTGGGTGCGCCGCTGACCGCCGACGTACTTCCTCCCGCGGAGGCGGAAACATGACCGCCGACGTACTTCCTCCCGCGGAGGCGGAAACATGACAGCTCAGACCGACCAGGCGCTCGCCGCCGCCCAGCCCTCGGCGCGCTGCTGCGCCGCGTGCAGCAACCCAGCCTTCGCCCGGTCGTACGCCCCCGGGTCCTCCGACTGCTGAGCCGCGAGGGTGCGCTTGAGCGCCGCGTAGTCGTCCCGAGCCTCGGCGTCGGCACGCAGCCAGTCGCGCATGAGCAACGCCTCGCGCCAGGCCGGTGAGTCGACGGACCGCACGTGGCAGTCGACGCGCCGGCCGGGATCGGCGCTCGCAGCCATCTCCTTGTCCCACGTCGTGCCGTCCGCGGCCTCGTCCGACCAGCTCCCGGCGCGCCACACGAGCCCGACTCCCGCCAGCTCGGACGCGAGCTGCTGCGCCGCCGCCGGATCGCCGACCACCACCTGCACGTCCAGCACGTCCTGCGCGTCGAGCCCCGGCACCGCGGTCGACCCGACGTGGTCGACGCGGTGCGCCCGATGCTCCGCCACCGCCGCGATGCGGGCACACACCCGCGCCGCCTGCGCTGCCCACCCGGGATCGGCGGGGACGAGCACGGGACGTCGTGGCCGCGGTGCGGGGTCCCCTGCCCGCAGGTTGGCCTCGAACGGCCGCAGTCGCTCGGTCCACAGCTGGTCGACCTGTCTGCGGGTCTCCTCGGGGGAGCCGCTGTTGTCCAGCCAGACGTCCGCCGCAGCGCGCCGCTGCTCGTCGGTGGCCTGCGCCGCAACCCGCGCGCGCGCGTCCGGCTCACTCATGCCGCGTGCCTCGACCACGCGCCGGATCCGGGTCTCGGCGCCCGCGTGCACGACGACGACGAGCGGGAACGCGAGCGCCATCCCGCCCTCGACCAGCAACGGCACGTCCTGCACGACGACCGCATCGGCAGGCGCGGAGGCCTGCAGTGCCGCGGAGCGGGCGCTGACCCGCGGGTGCACGATCACGTTGAGCCGATCCCGCGCCGCGTCGTCGGCGAACACGCGCGTCGCCACTGCCGCGCGGTCCAGCGAGCCGTCGGGCGCCAGCACGTCCTGGCCGAACTCGGCGATGACGGCACGCAGGCCGTCGGTGCCGGGTTCGAGCACCTCGCGCGCGATGCGGTCCGAGTCGATCAGCACCGCGCCGAGCTCCACGAGCCGGTTCGCCACCGTCGACTTGCCTGCACCGATCCCACCGGTCAATCCCACGAAGAGCACGCGGAGGATTGTGCCAAGGGCGCGGAACCCACGAAAGGGTGGTAGCTGAACCATGATCCGGCGTGGCGGTGTGGCGTAGCATCGTCCCACCAGCATCACTAGTAACATGCGCCTCACCATTCCCGATGATGGAGGTTCGATGCCCCGTTTGAGTGGCCTACGGCGTGCTGCCGACCGTTCCCGTCATCGGCTGGGGACTCCGGGCCTGGTGCACTGCGCCGACCACCCCGAGGTCGCCGTCGCGCTCGCCGCACTCCAACGCCCGTGGCTGCTCGTCCTGCTCGTCCGGGCGCGACACAGTGCGGCCGGCCGGCGGTGGCGCGTCGTCGCCAACCGGCCGGTCTTCGCCCCGGCCACCTGACCACGAGACAGCGGAAGGCCCCGCCCCGGCGAACCGGGAACGGGGCCTTCCGTGCTGGGTGTCAGACGCCGCCGGAGAGCTTCTCCCGCAGCGCGGCCAGCTGCTCGTCGCTGGCGAGGGAGCCACCGCTGCTGCTCGGCGCGCTGGCCTCCTCGGAGGGCTCGGCGGTCGCGGAGGAGTAGTTCTGGTCCCCGGCGGCCTCAGCCTCGGCCTCGGTGGCCTTGCCGACCTGCCGCTTGTGCTGCTCGAAGCGGGTCTGCGCCTCGCCGTAGGAGCGCTCCCAGTCCTCCCGCTGCTTCTCGTAGCCCGACAGCCAGTCGTTGGCCTCCGGGTCGAAGCCCTCGGGGTAGATGTAGTTGCCCTCGGGGTCGTACTCGGCAGTCATGCCGTACAGCGACGGGTCGAACTCCATCTCGGGGGTGAGACCCTCGTTGGCCTGCTTCAGCGACAGCGAGATCCGGCGCCGCTCCAGGTCGATGTCGATGACCTTGACCATGACGTCGTCGCCGACCTGCACGACCTGCTCCGGGATCTCGACGTGGCGCTCGGCCAGCTCCGAGATGTGCACCAGGCCCTCGATGCCCTCCTCGACCCGCACGAAGGTACCGAAGGGGACCAGCTTGGTTGCCTTGCCGGGCACGATCTGGCCGATCTGGTGGGTCCGGGCGAACTGGCGCCACGGGTCCTCCTGGGTCGCCTTCAGCGACAGCGAGACGCGCTCGCGGTCCAAGTCCACGTCGAGCACCTCGACCGTGACCTCCTGACCGACCTCGACGACCTCGCTCGGGTGGTCGATGTGCTTCCAGGACAGCTCCGAGACATGCACCAGGCCGTCGACACCGCCGAGGTCGACGAACGCACCGAAGTTGACGATCGAGGAGACCTGACCCTTGCGGACCTGGCCCTTGGCAAGCTGGTTGAGGAACTCGCTGCGGACCTCGGACTGCGTCTGCTCCAGCCAGGCACGGCGCGAGAGGACGACGTTGTTGCGGTTCTTGTCCAGCTCGATGATCTTCGCCTCGAGCTTGCGGCCCACGTAGGGCTGCAGGTCCCGTACCCGGCGCATCTCGACCAGCGACGCGGGCAGGAAGCCGCGCAGCCCGATGTCGAGGATCAGGCCACCCTTGACCACCTCGATGACGGTGCCCTCGACCGGCTCCTCGTTCTCCTTGAGGGTCTCGATCGTGCCCCAGGCACGCTCGTACTGCGCGCGCTTCTTGGACAGGATGAGCCGGCCCTCCTTGTCCTCCTTCTGGAGGACGAGAGCCTCGACGGGTTGCCCCATCTCGACGACCTCGCTGGGGTCGACGTCGTGCTTGATGGAGAGCTCCCGGGACGGGATGACGCCCTCGGTCTTGTAGCCGATGTCGAGCAGCACCTCGTCGCGGTCGATCTTGACGATGGTGCCTTCGACGATGTCCCCATCGTTGAAGTACTTGATGGTCCTGTCGATGGCGGCGAGGAAGTCCTCCTCCGTCCCGACGTCGTTGATCGCGACTTGCTCGAGGGTCGGGGCGGTGGTGGTGTCGGTGGTCATGCGGTGGGGTGCTCCGGAGGGACGGGATCGTGGATGGGGTTCGTTTCTGGTATCTCTAGTATCACTGGACTCGGGTGTAGCTGCGCGGCGGATCGCTCTCGCCGGCGGACACCTTAAGTCGTAGGCCTGCAGACGGATCAACCATCGACGGGGGCCACGTGTTCCACGAACGTGACGTGCTGACCGGGCAACGGATGCCCGGCAGCGCGAGACCCACTGCGCACCAGAATCGTACGCAGCCTCCCTCAGGCAGGGCAAACCCACTCCCGGATTGATCTGCGAGACTGCCCCGATGAGCAGCGGGCCGCCCGAGGCGCAGGAGCGGACGGCTCACCACCGCGTCTCCACCGAGGCGGCGCTGGGGACCGTCGGCATCCTCAAGCGGGAGGTCACTCCCACGGAATCGGCCGCGGCGAACCGTCGGTGGTGGGACGCCGACGCCGACGACTACCACGCCGCGCACGGGGAGTTCCTCGGCGAAGCCGACTTCGTCTGGTGCCCCGAGGGTCTGCGCGAGGACGTCGCCGAGCTGCTCGGCGGCGTGCGGGACGCGCGGGTCCTCGAGATCGGCTGCGGCTCCGCGCCCTGCGCGCGGTGGCTCACGGAACGCGGCGCCCGGGTCGTCGGCCTCGACATCTCGGCGGGGATGCTCCGGCACGCGGTCGAGGCGAACCGGCGCAGCGGCATCGCGGTGCCGCTGGTGCAAGCGGGTGCGGAGCGGCTGCCGTTCGCGGACGGGTCGTTCGACGTGGCGTGCTCCGCGTTCGGCGCCGTCCCGTTCGTGGCCGACTCGGCAGCGGTGATGCGCGAGGTGGCCCGGGTGCTGCGCCCCGGTGGCCGCTGGGTGTTCGCGGTGACCCATCCGGTCCGGTGGATCTTCCCGGACGACCCGGGACCGGAGGGCCTCACGGTTGCCCAGTCCTACTTCGACCGGACCCCGTACGTGGAGGTCGACGCAGCGGGGGTCCCCACATATGTGGAGCACCACCGCACGCTGGGCGACCGGATCCGCGAGATCGTCGGGGCGGGTCTGGCGCTGGAGGACCTGGTGGAGCCGGAGTGGCCGCCGGGTCACGACCGCGAGTGGGGGCAATGGAGCCCGCTGCGGGGCGCGCTGTTCCCCGGCACGGCCATCTTCCGCTGCCGGCGGCCGGTGTGACCACGGCCGAGCAGCTGCTCGTGGCGCAGGCCCGCCGGCTCGGGGCCCTGGACGCGCTGCTACCCGCACCGGCAGCGCCACCGCACGGCGAGGTGGTGACCGCGGACGGCGTCGACGGACCGGTCGTCGGGGTGCTCGTGCACACCGAGCACCCGCCCGGCTCACCGGTGCGGATGTGGTCGGCCACGTCGGTCTGCGAGCTCGTCCCGGTGCTCGGTGGCGCCGGCGGCGACGCCATGTGCGCGCTGCTGACCCGGTGGCGGGACCGGCTCCCGGGCCTCGGCCTGCCTGCTACGGACTCCGCATGCGTGGTCTGCTGGCCGAGCCGGGACGTCCAGGTCGGCGGGGCGCTGCTGGATCACGGCTTCGTCCCGCTCTCGGTGCTCGCCGTGCGGGTACCGGCCGCCGCCGCGCGCCCGGGATCCGCCCTGG
>JALYQB010000150.1 GCA_030856045.1 Actinomycetota bacterium | reverse complement strand
GCACAGGACTACCGCCGAGCTCAGGAAGAGGTTCCCGACTTCGCCGAGTTCCTGCTCGCCGGGCCCGACTTCGACCGTCTGGAGTTGGACCGCGCACGGCGGCTTCCGCGCGACGTCGAGCTGACCGGTTGAGCTACCTGCTGGACACGAACGTCGTATCGGAGGCACGGCGTCGGGGTGGCGACCCGCGGGTGGTGGCGTGGTTGAGGGCGGTGCCTGCTGAGGAGCTCTTCCTCAGCGTCCTGGTCGTTGGGGAGATCCGCCGGGGAATCGAGCGACTCCGCCCCCGAGACCCCGTTCAGTCCGAGGTGTTCGAATGCTGGCTCGACGAGTTGCGGCGGCGCTTCACTGACCGGATCGTTCCGATCGACACCGCGATCGCCGAGGAGTGGGGCAGGATCAACGCCGCCAGTCCGGTGCCGGTCGAGGACGGTCTCATGGCCGCCAGCGCCAAGGTCCGCGGAATGGTGTTCGTGACCAGGAACGTCGCCGATGTCGCCAGCACCGGTACGCGCGTGCTCAACCCATGGGAGTGTGCGGCGACATAGCAACCGGGTGACGCCGAGACCCCCGCGCGCGCGTGGCGCTGCCCGCGGCCTGAACCACCGCCTCGCGGGCAGCACGTAGGCGCGAACGGTCGTCGCCGGCGAGCGCCCTGCCGGTGACCACGAAGAGCCGCTCCCCGTCGTCGGTCTCGACCTCGAGCACGATGCCGGAGCCGGTGTTGTGTACCGCGCGGATGTGCCGCTCGGTGAGCAGGACCCGGGTGCCCCGCCGGGGGCTGTGGACGCTGAGCATGCACTGAGCGTGCGCCGCGGACGGGTCCACGACGAGTGGCAGGAATGACGACTTTCGCTGCTATCCTGCCACACATGGACTGGCAGTTGCGCGATGTCGCCGCGATCGCGGGACAGGGCGTCGGGACGTTCGGGCTGGGCGTGTTCAGCGAGATCTTCGGCTACGACCGCACAGCCGACGGGTTGCCCGGCTTCGACTACGCCGTGGTCGCCGCGGAGCCGGGAGTGCTGCGCACCGACACCGGGCTGCGGATCATTCCCGAGCACGGGCTGGAGCGTCTCGCCTCCGCGGACCTCGTCGTCGTCTGCTCGTGGGACTCCGACGACGACCCCTCCCCCGCGCTGCTGGCCGCGCTGCGGACCGCGGTGGCCCGCGGCTCCCGGATCCTCGCACACTGCACCGGCGCGTTCGCCGTCGCGGCCGCGGGCCTCCTCGACGGCAGGCGCGCAACCACCCACTGGCGGCACGTGGACGACTTCGCGCGCCGCTTTCCGCAGGTCGAGCTCGATCCCGACGTGCTGTACGTCGACGCCGGGCCGGTGGTGACGAGCGCGGGGACCGCCGCCGGTATCGACGCGTCGCTGTACCTCGTGCGGCAAGCACACGGCGGCGAGGTGGCAAACGCCATCGCGCGGCGCATGGTCGTGCCGCCGCACCGGGACGGCGGCCAGGCGCAGTTCATCGAGCAGCCCGTGCCCGCCGCCCACGACCCGTTCGGTGAGGTACTGGCGTGGGCGGCGGAGAACGCGGCGCAACCGCACACCGTCGAGTCCCTCGCCGCGCGGGCACACCTGTCGCCACGGTCGTTCGCCCGGCATTTCCGCGCGCACACCGGCACAACGCCATACGCGTGGCTCGTCAGCCAGCGGGTGCGCCTCGCCGAGCGGCTCCTCGAGGGCGGCGCGCTGCCGGTAGAGGAGGTCGCCCGACGGGCGGGGTTCGGCTCCGCCGCCGGGCTCCGGGAGCACTTCGTGCGTGAGCGCGGCGTCTCCCCGCAGGCCTACCGTCGCACGTTCGCCACCACGGGACGGATACCGGTGACCTGACGACGGCCCGACCAGCAGGACATCACGCTGCACATCATTACTGCCGTACTCGACGCCCGTGACCACTCCGCCGCGTGTCACCCTCGCGTCCACGGGGCGGCCGACCCATACTGGGCTCCGGCCGACCGAGGGAGCGCAGGCAGATGGAGACCAGCGGGATCATCAGCGCGATCGTCACCGGGCTGGTGGTCGGGGCCCTCGCCCGGATCGTGCTGCCCGGCAAGCAGCCGATCGGGGTGGTGCTGACGATCCTGGTCGGATTCGTCGGCGCGTTTCTCGGCGGCGCCATCACGGCCGGCTACACCCAGAGCTTCTGGATCACATTGCTGGTGCAGGTGGTCGTGGCGACGATCCTCGTCGCCGTCGTGTCCGCGTTCCTCGTCGGCCGCGGACGTTCGCGGGTACGCGAGCGGTAACCGTTACCGCCGCAGCGGAGCAGGCCGACGCCCTCGGCAGGCTGGCCCTCCTCGTGCAGCCGGAAACCCCGTGTCACTCCGGTCCCGCGAGGATGAGGTGGGTGTCGCCGAACTCGTGCCACCGGTAGCCCGCCCGCAGCGCCTCGGCGTAGGAGTCGGCGAGCAGCCGCGGCCCGGCGAGCGCCTGCAACATCTGCAGGTGGGAGGCGTGCGGCTCGTGCCAGCCGGTGAGCAGCCCGTCGACCTGCGAGACGCCGCGCTCCGGAGTGATCACGACATCGGTCCAGCCCGACGCCGCCTCGCCGGCCGCGGATTCCAGCGCCCGCACCACGGTCGTGCCGACGGCGACGACGCGACGGGCGCGGCGCACCGCCCTCGCCGTCGCGGCCGGCACGGCGAACCACTCCGCGTACGGCGACTCGTCGGGCTCCGGGGACGACACGCCGGTGTGCAGCACCAGCGTGGCGACGTCGACCCCCCGTGCGGCGAGGCGCCGCAGCACCCGGCGGGTCAGCGGGCGCCCGGCACTCGGCAGCTCCGCACTGCCGGGTGTGTCCGCGTGCTCGGTGCGGTACGCGTGCAGCGGCCACGGCGCACTGGCGTACGGGTAGCGGACGGGCTGGCCGTGCGCCACGAGCCACCTGTGCAGCGGCACCGGGCTGCGCAGCTGCGCGGTCCACAGCCGGGATCCGGGGGCGTACCGGCGGTCGACGTCCAGCACTCCCCCGCCGGCGAGGTGCACGGTGGTCCCGGCGCGGTCGGCGGCCGACGGTACACCACCGAGTGGCCCGGGCTCGCGGACCTCCACCGCCCAGCGGGAGCGGGTGGCGGCGAGCGCGTCCGGGTAGGCCGTCCCCGCCGCGGGGTCCAGGGTTGACAGGTGGACCTCGACGCGCTCGCCGTCCGCCGTGACTCCGGTCAGCGCCGCGGGGAGCGTGTCCGACGTGTTGAGCACCATCAGGTCGCCCGGCCGCAGCACCCGCGGCAGGTCCGCGACAACGCGGTGCGCCAGCCCGCCGGAGCTCGCGACCAGCATCCGCACCCGGTCGCGCAACACCCCGCGGCTCTCGGGCGGGCCCGTGGCGACCAGCCCGTCGGGCAGCTCGAACGCGGGCAGTGCGGTCATGATGCCGCCTCCGCGGGACCACATACGTCTGCGGTCATGATGCCGCCACCCCCGCCAGCTCGGCCGCGGTGTACCGCCCGCTGGGGTACTCGCCGTCGATGAGCCGCCGCAGCGCGGGCACGACCTCCTCCGGTTCGGGGCGGTCACTGATGTCCTCGCCGGGGAACGCCTCGGCGTGCATCCGGGTGCGCATGTCGCCGGGGTCCACAGCGTGCACCCGCAGGTCGGGCTCCTCGGCGGCGAGCACGTTCATGAGCTGGTCGAGCGCGGCCTTGCTCGCGCCGTAACCGCCCCACCCCGGGTAGCCGCCGAGCGCGGCGTCGCTGCTGATCGCGAGAATCCGGCCCCGCGCGGCCCGCAGCGCCGGCAGCGCGCGCTGGACGAGCCGCAGCGGCGCGACCGTGTTGGTCTCGAACACGGCGCGCAGCGCGCCTGTCGCATACTCAGCCAGCGATGGCAGCGGGGCCTGCCCCAGCGAGGACGCGTTGAGCACCAGCAGGTCGAGGTGGCCTCCGGCGGCGTCGACCAGGTCGCGCAGGTGGATCTCGTCGGTGACATCGCCGGGAACCACGACGGCGTTCGGCCAGCCGTCGGCCGCGGCGTAAAGGTCGGAGGCGGACCGGGCGTCGACGACGACGCGCCAGCCCGAGGAGGACAGGGTCGCGGCGAGCGCGCGGCCGAGGCCGCGGGACGCGCCGGTGATCAGTGCTGTGCGCATGCCCCCACGGTTCGCTCGGGGCACAGCTCAGACGTCGGGCCGCGGTCGCGACCGACCCCAGACCTCGGTCCTAGACCCCTCGGCCACGTCCCCGACCAGGCCCTCCCGAACCGCGTGCAGCGCCGCCTGGGTGCGGTCGGTGACGCCGAGCTTGGCGAGCACGGCACTCACATGCGCCTTGACGGTCTTTCCCGACAGCACCAGCTCGCGAGCGATGAGCCGGTTGGAGAGGCCGCGGGCGATCAGCCGCAGCACCTCCCGCTCGCGTGGGGTGAGCAGGTCACGCGCGGCGTCGGTGACCGAGTGCATGACGGTGGCCGCGACCTGCGGGTGCAGCGGCGATCCGCCGGCGTGCACTGAGCGCAGGGCGTCGGCCAGTTCGGCAGGCCCCACGTCCTTCAGCAGGTAGCCCGCGACGCCTGCGCGGACGGCGGGCAACACGGCGTCCTGCCCGGAGAACGAGGTGAGGACGACGACCTTCACCTCCGGATGCTCCGCGCGAAGCCGCTGGGTGGTTTGCACACCGGTCATGCCGGGCAGCACGAGGTCGAGCAGCACGATGTCGGGCTCCAGCGCCGCCACCCGCACCAGGGCCTCCTCCCCGCTGCCCGCCTCGCCGACCACGGACATGTCGTCCTGCAGCTCCAGGAAGGTGCGCAGCCCGGTGCGCACCATCTCGTGGTCGTCGACGAGCAGCAGCCGGATCACGCGGGCACCTCGAGGACCACCGTGGTCCCGGCACCGGGCGCGGTGTCCACCCGCAGCGTGCCGCCGAGCGCGGCCGCGCGTTCCCGCATGCTCGTCAGGCCCAGCCGGGGCGACACCCGCAACACCTCGGGGAGGTCGAAACCGCGCCCGTCGTCGCTGACCTCCAGGTGGATCCCGTCGCGACGCAGGTCGAGCCGCACCCGCACGACCCCGGGCGCGGCGTGCGCGAGGGCGTTCCCGATGGCCTCGTTCGCCACCTTGAGCACCTCGCGGCCCACCGGTCCGTCGCCGCCGCGGCCGCGTACGTCCAGCTCGACCGGCACGTCGTGCACCGCGCGGAGCAGCGCCACCCGCTTGCTCAGTGCTGCGCCGAGGCCTTCGCGGTCGACGTCGCCGGGGCGCAGCGTATCGACGAGGCTGCGGAGCTCCGTGAGGGCGTCGCGGGACAGGTCGCGGACACGGTCCAGGTGGGTGCGCACTGTCGGGTCGGCGCCCGCGACGGTATGCGCGGACTCCGCAGCCAGCGTGAGGCTGAACAGCGTCTGGGTCACGGAGTCGTGCAGGTCCCGCGCGATCCGGGTGCGCTCCTCGACGATGGACAGCTCCCGCAGGCGCTCCTGGCGCTGGGCGTTGACCACCGCGAGGGCAGCGTGCCCGGCGAGCATCTCGATCAGCTCCTGGTCGGCGTCGGAGAACTCGGTGCCGCCCTCCTTCTCCGTCAGGTACAGCCCGGCCACCACCTCGCCGCCCGCCATGATCGGGACACCGAGGAACGACCGCATCTGCGGGTGCGCGTGCGGGTAGTACCCGAACCGGGGGTCGGCGCGGATGTCCGCGAGCCGGATCACGGAGGGCTCGGACACCAGGACCCCGAGCAGACCGTGGGTGCGGGGCAACGCCCCGATGCGCTCCCAGGTCTCCGCGTCGACCCCCGCGGTGAGGAACAGTGCGAAGCCGCCGTCGCCGTCGGGCACCCCGATCGCGGCGTAGCGCGCGCCGGCGAGCTCCCGCGCGGCGTCGAGGATGTCC
>JALYQB010000047.1 GCA_030856045.1 Actinomycetota bacterium | reverse complement strand
CGCTGTGCTCGCCGCGCTCGACCCGGTTCGATGAGCGGCCGGGCACACTCGGCCGATTGGTTCTCCCGATCGCCCGCAATCCAGACCGGACAGCACGCTGGACTAGACGAGCAGTGGCTTCCGACGGGGTGTGCGGTGGATGTCCACCCACCCGGGTGGGATGAACTCGGGGTGCCCGTCGCGGATGCGGACGGTCCATCCGGGGTGGTGCACCAGCCGGTGATGCACGAGGCAGAGCATGACCAGGTTATGGATGGCGGTCTCTCCGTGGTGCGCCCAGGGAATGATGTGGTGCACTTCGCACCAAGATGGGAGCCGGTCGCAGCCGGGGAAGGCGCACCCGCGGTCCCGGGCGGCCACGGCCCGGCGCAGCGGGGCCGGGACGGTGCGCTGCGCGCGGCCGACGTCGAGGGGTTGCCCGTCGCCGCCGAGCACGACAGGGACGACGCGGGCGTCGCAGGCCAGCAGCCGCAGATCGGTGGGGCTCAGCGGGCTGCCGAAGTCCAGCAGCGCGCCGCGGGCGCGGTCTTCGAGCTGGTCCAGGGTGACGGTGACCGTCAGGTGGGGCCGCTGCCCACCGCATTCCGGGGTGGCGGCATGGTCGAGGCTGTAGCGAGCGAGCTGGCCCAGTGCGTCGGCCTGCCGCTGTCCGAGGCTCGTCGTCTCGCCGGTCGGCTGGGCTGACGGGGCGCAGAGTGCATCGAGCGCGGTGGCGACCGCGTCGAAGGTCGGGGCGTCGAGCGATCCGCGGATCCGGCCGCCGCCCGTGGCCGGGATGCGCGTCAGGAACAGCTCGTTGGGCTGGGGTGGGTCGTTCTCGCTGGGTTCGGGCCCGTCCTGGTCCAATGCGGTGATCAGGTCACGGGCGAAGCTGGTGAGCTCCGAGGGCCGGTAGCAGGGAGCCTGCTCGGCGAGCTTCTCCTCCGCCGCCGCCCACACCGGCGGGGTCAGGCGGCAGGCTTCGCGGGTGGCGAGCGCCTCGGCGATGACCTCCACATGCCGAGCGCTGATCTCGCCGGTCGCGAACACCGCCGCCGTGGCAGGCAACCGGGGCGAGAGTACGCCCCCGGTCGGGGTGGTCCGCTCCCCGATCTGCTCGGCCACCCGCATCCGGCGGCGCGCAACGGCGAGGTCCCAGCCCAGCAGGTCGGCCACCGCGGCCGCCGGCCGGGCGTAACCGCGTGACGTGAACCCCCCGCGACCCTCCAGGCGGCCGATCGCGACCAGCGACACCTGCTCGAGTTCGCGGGTCACTCGCTCGCACAGCGTCATCACCTGCAGCAGTTCCTCGTCGCCTGCGCTGTCGGACACCGCCCGCAACTGTGCGACCGAGTCCGCGAAACCATGGTCGACGAGTGTGAGCCGGCTGTCCTGCACACCGACATTCTCCAGCGCAGCACCGACAATTCCGGGACTCCGGCCATGACCGGTCGGGTGGAATCCCCCGCTCATGTCGAGGACCGTCGGCCGCCAGCTCGACACGTCGGCCGGGCTGCACCGCCACGCGCACATCCCACCTACTCGGGGGTGACCGTCGACGAGCTATGGACGGCACTGGGGGCGCAGCTGGCCGGGTTGCCCGCCCCGGCGCTGGTCGTTGTGGACGGCGAAGCCGAGATCACCACCCTCGCACAGGACCTGTGGCCGGGCACGCCGATCCAGCGCTGCTGGTGGCACCTGCCCCACGGGTTGCGCAAGACGTTCTACGTCGACGACGCCGCCAACCGCCACGTCAACCCGCGCTGGGCCCGGCACAACAGCGAGCAGCTCGGCGAGGTGCTGCGCGACGCGATCCGCGCCGAGCTCACCACCGACGAGGCCCTCGTCTGCTTCGGCGCCTTCACCGAGACCATCCCGAGCAAGCTGACCAGCGCACACGGCTACCTGGACACCGCCCGGGAGCACACCCTCACCTGCCTGGACCCTGCGCTGCGCACCCGGCTGGTCCGCCTCGGCGGACCCGAGCTGGACATCGGCGTCCTCGAACGCCGGATGCGCGAGCTCGGGCGCCCGCACCGACATCGGCGGGGCCCGCTGGTCCATCCTCGGGCTGCGCGACCTGCTCACAGTGCTCACCGCACGACGCCTGCACACCCCGCCTGGAAGGAGATCCGACGGACCACCCACCGGCCCAACAAGATCCATTCCGCCTGCAGAAGTTCAACGCTTGACGACTGACGATACCGAAAAATCCCCAGGATGATCCACGCTCATGCTGGGAGAGCCTCAATTGTGAACTTCCTATCGCCCCTTGGGCGCTAGGGCATTGACACTTGAGCCGAATTCTCAGGTGGGCGTAGTGTCCTCCTCGTCCGTTACCAGGCGTTTCGACCCGTCTGACCAGCCACGACGGGTGGCACAACGACGGCGGCTCTGGTCGCTGGAGTCGGTGCAGCGGATGGCTCCCGCAGGGACTCAACGTGAGGCATTTCCAGCATACGTCCGAGAAAGGCCTTCCCGATGAGGCTGTCCTACGTTCGGGAGCTCGACGAGTATCCCGAAGGTCGGCGCCGGGTATGGATTCTGGCCATGGTGGTCCTGGCTGTCCTAATCGGGTCTTACGAAGCGCAGATCGCCCCGGTCGTCCCGCTGCTGCTCACTGACCTCCACATCGACCTGACCACCTACGGTTCGGTGTCCGCCGTCGCCACGGTCTCGGGCGCGATCGCCGCCGCCCTCGGCGGCCGGCTCACCGACCACCTGGGCCGGGTGCGCCTGCTCGTCCCGCTGATGCTGCTCACCGCGCTGTGCTGCTTGGCCATGACGCTGGTCCACTCGGCGCGCGACCTGCTGGTCGCCCGGGTGGTCCTGGCCTTCGTCGACGGTATGGCGATGGCGAGCACGGCCCCGTTGATCCGGGATTTTTCTCCCCGACTGGGCCGGGCCCAGGCGTTCGGGTTCTGGGCCTGGGGGCCAGTGGGGGCGAGTCTCCTCGCCGCCGGGCTGGCAGCTTGGACGCTGCCGATCTTCCACGACTCGTGGCGATCGCAGTTCGTCATCATGGGCGTGGTCTCGCTGGTCATGTCGGTCGTGATCGCCATCAACATCGCCGACCTGTCGCCGCAGCTGCGGGCACAGATCCAGCACACCGAGCGCAGGGCGGTGTGGACGGCGAACGCGACGCGGAGGGCTCGAGGGCGTGACCTGCTGTCGCACCTGCGTCTGTGGGCTCACGCGGTGGGGATCTCGCTGTGGCTGGTCCTCTATCTCACCCTTGCGATGTACGGGCCGACGATGCTCGTGGACAGCTTCGCAGTGAGCACTGCCACGGCATCGGCGATCATGTCCGCGTTCTGGGCGTTCGACCTGATCGTGCTGATCGCCGTCGGTCGCATCTCCGACCGGCTGCAGCTGCGCAAGCCCTTCGCGCTCGGTGGCACGCTCGCGGCGGTACTGGTGACCGGGTACCTCGTCGTCCTGATGGGCCGTGCGTCGGTGTCGGCCGGTCACCTGATGCTCACTGGCGCGCTGCTCGGCGCCTCGCTCGCGGTGGCGTTCGGGCCGTGGATGGCGAACTACTCCGAGGACGCGGAGGATGCGGACCCGCGGCTGCAGGGCACCGCCTGGGGGATTTTCGGCTTCGTCAGCAGGACTACGGCGGTGCTCGTGCTCTTGGCAGCACCGCGGGTCGTTGCAGCCACCAGCTGGCAGACCTGGCTGTCGATCTCGCTGGTGTGCCTGCTGCTGTTCGTCCCGGCCGTGTTCTTCTTCGGCGGACCCTGGCGGCGCGGGAGTGATCTCCCCTCACCTGCCCAGCTCCCTCACCGATGAGATCCGGACCGTGGTGTGCGGCGGCTGGTTAACGTTCGGGCAGCGCCCGGTGCGGAGTCTGTGCAGTGGTCGCCACGAGGCAGCACTGCATGAGAATTTCAGCCAAGGGAGAAATCAGCATGAAAATAACCACCAGCCGGGTATGGCGTACCGCGGTGCTGGTCGGCGGATCGCTGCCGCCTTCCGGCGCCGCTCTCGCACCGCAGTCGCTCCCGGCGTCGTCGGCTGCAGGACGACCTGGTCGGGGACGGCAGCGCGAACGACATCGGTAACGGTGGCGCCGGCGTGGACACCACTTGCGACGTGGAAACTCCCGTCAACTGCCCGTAGCAGCCGACGGGCCGGTATCACCCGGATTCGATCCCCGGCGTTTCCCGCCACCATCAACCGGCATGAGACGCACTGAACGATCACGGACGCCACGGCGGAGGCTGAGGCCCCCAACGGCCCCCAACCGCTCCGCCCAAAACTACGGAAGTCGAGAAACCAACAATGCCACTTCTCACTGGCCAGACGCTGCTAGCGCCGATCAGCCGCACGTACCACGTTTACATTCCTGACAACCCGGTCCAAGCGACCGTACCTGCCATCATCGTGTTCCACGGCGGTGGCCAAGCTGCCCAGGTTTTGGCCAGCCATTGGGGTATTGGCGCTGGCCCACCGCCGTTCCCGCTGGACGGGTACTTGCTGGTCTTCCCGGAGGCCGACTCACGGCTCAGCGACGAATGGGTGCACTTCCAAAAAGGCGACAGTGCGTTCCCGACATACGATCTTCTGTTCGTCGATCAGCTCCTCGCGGAGATCACCAGCGCCGTGTATCCAACCGGTGCGGCGGGACCCGACGTTACCGTCGACCCTGCCCTCGTCTACGCAGCTGGCTTCTCCAACGGTGGTGGCATGGTGTGGCAGCTCATGAACTCCGATCGCGTCTCGCTCTTTCGAGGTTTCGCCGCCGTCGGTAAGGCACTCGATCCCGAGAAGGCCCTCCATTACAGACAACAGCTAGGAGGCGTCGCACCCGTCCCGGTACCGGCCATATACGTGCATGGCACCGGCGATTTCGGGTTCCGCTCACCGATGACCCTGCTGGAGGTTCCGCTCGATACCACGCTACCGGCGAACACCGTGCAGGAGATGCTGACGCGCAACCTCCTCATCCCTCCCATCGCTCCGTCCGCGACAAGCCTCGTCTCCGGCAGCACGAACCGCACCGAGGTCGTCGTTCAGCTGTTCGACAACCCGGCGGTGGTTGGAGCCGAGGCGTTCGAATATGTGACCGTGGTGGGCGGCGGCCATAACTGGCCCACACCGACGACGGCGGGCAACCCCCCGGTCGCCACACATTTCGACGCGACCCAGGAGATCGTCGAGTTCTGGCAGAACCATGCTGGGCTGCCGTGAACGCGAGCAGCACGCCACCCATGTGGAACCTCGTTCGGGCATCGCCGGGTGCGGAGTCTGTGCAGTGGTTGCCACGAGGCACCACCGCATCGACGACAGGACGCCATCATGTTCTACGCACTCGAGTTGCCGTGCTCATCGGCATGGTGTTTGCTCGCCACCAGTGGGCTCACCACCGCCGCCAGCGCCCAGGTCCCGGTCTGCAACGGCCAGGTGCAGACGGTCGCCGGCAATATGGGTGGCCCCGCCGACGACGTGATCGTCGGAACGTCCGGCAACGACGTGATCAAC
>JALYQB010000042.1 GCA_030856045.1 Actinomycetota bacterium | reverse complement strand
GCACAGCGCGGTGTAGCGGCCGCTGCGCGCGACCAGCCCGGTGGTGTAGGCGTCGTCGGCGACCCGGTGGCAGCGCCCGTCGGCGCCGCTGGTGACCGGCGTTGTCCGGAGTGCGGCCGGGATGGTCACCGCGCCCCCACCCCGTGGCGAGGGCAGCGGTGCGGGCGGGCACCGCGCAGCGCCGAACGCCGCAAGGCGAGCAGCACCACCGCGGCCAGCGCGATCAGGTAGGCAGGCACGGCGAGCAGGAGGGCGAGGTCGGCGATCACGGAGTCACCATGGCGGCCGGCGGCATCATTAAGGCGCCACAAGATCGCCACATGGGGGACGGTTGGGTCGGCGCAGCTCCAGGTGACAGAGTGCGGATGTTCCGTTGTCAAGGAGGGCAGGGACTGGGAATGGACGAGGACGCCAACTTCCGGGCCGGTGCCCGTACCGCGGAGCTGCGCAAGATCCGCGGGATAACCCAGCGCGCGCTGGCGTTACGAGCCAATGTGTCCTACTCGCTGCTGCGCAAGGTGGAGACCGGCGATCGCCCCGCGTCGCCCTCGTTCGTCGCGGCCGTGGCCCGTGCGCTGTCGGTACCTGTCGCAGACCTCACCGAGCAGCCATACCGCGGCGGTAACGCCTCGGTCATCTCCGAGCAGGCCGACGTCTCCGCGCTACGGCAGGCGCTGGGGGAGGGCGACGACCAGGAGCTGGGCACCGGTACCCGCGACCTGGCCGGCCTGCGCCGGACCGTCACCGAGATCAAGGACCACGATCGGCGTACCCGGCACGCCGAAGCGGTGCGCGCCCTGCCTGATGTGCTCCGTCACCTGCACCGGGCCCAGCACGAGGTGCCGGCCGGTGCGCGGGCGGCGGTACACGAGTTGCTCGCCGCGGCCTACTCCTACGCCCTGGTAGCGCTCTACCGGTTGGGACACCTGGACCTCGCCCACCTGGCCGATGAACGCGCTCGCACGGCCGCAAGGCACGGGGACGACCCGCTGCGCGCCGCGGTCGCCGAGTGGAACCACTCGCTGATCCTGCTGCTGGACGAGTGCCACTCCGCCGGACTGCGCAGCATCGACCGTGCCGGGACGTTGTTAGATGCCGCGCCCCGTGGCGCTGCCAGCACCGCCGTGCGGGGGGCGCTGCACCTACGGGCCGCGATCCTCGCCGCCCGCGCCACCGCCACCGGCCTCGCCGAGAACCATCTGATCGAAGCGCAGGCGCTCACCGCCCCCGGCCAGGACCACGCCAACCACTACGGCACCAAGTTCAGCGCGCCCAATGTCGCGATCCACCGGGTCGCGGTGCCTGTCGAGCTGCTGGACGGCACCACCGCCGTACACCGCGCGGCATCGGTGCGCCTGCCAGCGGGCACGGCACCGAGCCGGGTCGGCGCCTACTGGATCGACCTCGCCCGCGGGTGGCTGCTGCACGGGGACCGCAGCAACGCGCTGGAGGCGCTGCAGGCTGCGCGGCAGATCGCCCCGCAGCTCACCCGCTATCACCCGCAGGTCCACGACACCGTGCGGTCCCTCGCCGCTCGCGACCGTCGCGCCACCCCCACCTTGTCGGGCTTCGCCGCGTGGTGCGGCGTGCGCGCATGAACCAGGGGGGGCAGCCGGTGCTCTACGCCATCGTCACCGGCTCCCCGGCCTCCCGCGACGTCGGCACGCTGGTGGACCTCGCGCAGACCGACGGGTGGGACGTGTGCGTGATCGCCTCACCCGACGGCCGGCAGTTCATCGACGACGAGGCGCTGTCGGTCCAGACCGGGCACCTGGTGCGCAGCACCTACAAGGACCCGACCGCACCCGACGTGCTGCCCGCCGCCGACGCGATGATCGTCGCACCGATCACCTGCAACTCGCTCGCCAAATGGGCGGCCGGGGTGTCCGACACCCTGCCGCTCGGGCTGCTGGTGGAGGCCGTCGGCAAGGGTCAGCCCGTGGTGGCGATGCCGTTCTCCAACTGGGCGCAGATCCGCTTCCCCGCGGTGGCCGACGCCATGCGCAAGCTCACTGACTGGGGAGTGACGGTGCTGGTCGGCGACGACGTGTACCCCCAGCACGAGCCGGGCACCGGCGAGCACTACGTGCACCTGTTCCCGTGGCACCTCGCCTGGCAGGCCGTCCTCGACCACCCGTGGCGGCCCGCTGGGACGTGACGAGACTGCCGGGCTGCGTTCGCGCCGCCGGATATATCGCGCGCCAGACTGTCACCGCATTGAGCCCCCCGTAGGCTTCGGTGGTGTGGCAGTGCTCGATGAGGCGACCGTCGGTGAGCGGGTGGCCTTTTACCGGCGCCGTCGGGGTGTGACCCAGGAAGTGTTGGCCGGGTTGCTGCGCCGCCACGACGACGAGGCGCTCGCCGCGCTGGCCGCCGCCCGGGTGGCTGCGCCGGAGCAGCTGATGTTCACCCGCCGTGTACATGACATGGTGCGACAGATGGTGCGCCGCGACCGCCGGGGCCGCCGGGAGCTACGCGAGCTGGCCGACTTCATCGGGGTCGGCTGACCGTGACCGGCGCGACCGCGAACACGAACATGATCGCGAACCCCGTGATCGCGAGTCCCGGTCACGGTGGCTCCCGGGCGGCGGTGACGACTGCACGAGGTACGTAGAGTACTTGACGTACTGAACGCGGTACGTGACACTCGACGCAACGCTCGTGGAGGAAGCATGGTCGCCGCGCACTATGACAGTTACACCGAAGCCCGTACCCATCTCAGGGACCTCCTCGATGCCGCCCGTCGGGGGCGACCCGCCACGATTCGTCGGGATGCTTCCCGCGCCGCCGTCGTCGACGCTGAACGGCTGCGCCACGTCCTCGCCATGTTCAGTCCGGCCCGTGCGCAGGTGGTGTCTGAGGCGGATGGCTGGTCCGTGTTCATTCCCGGTCTGCCGGTCGCTGCGGAGGGGTCGACGTTCGACGTAGCCATCACCGAGGCCGTCGACGCGTTGCGGGAGTACGCCACCGACTGGCAGGACCACCTGCTCGACGTACCGAACCATCGAGACAACTGGGGTTTGGTCCAGCTGATCAGCCTCAGCGACGACGACCAGCTGCGAGACTGGCTGGTCGGATCCGATCGGTGAACCGGCCGCGGGCTACGCGCGCAGACCACGACCGTTTCTGTCGCGTCGAGGGATGGCGACTGGTCCGCGACGCTCGTGGTCGTACCGGCACTCACCACGTCACCTACGAGCTCGACCTACCGGACGGACGCGTCCTGCGCACCCGCGTCTCGCACCCCGCCGACCGGACTGACTACGGCGAGAGCCTCTGGAGTCATATCCTGCGCGACCAGCTCGAGGTGTCCGAGGCGCAGTTCTGGGCATGCGTGCGCAACGACGGCATCCCCGACCGGGGAGTGCGACCGATCCCCGCCGAAGCCCTGCCGGCCGAGCTGGTACATCTGCTCATCTCGCGCGTCGGGCTCACGGACTCTGACGTTGCCGCGATGGA
>JALYQB010000040.1 GCA_030856045.1 Actinomycetota bacterium | reverse complement strand
AGCTGTGGAATACCGCGGCGCCCGAATGCCCTGCTCAGAGTACGTTCTCACTGAAATGTAGCCTGCTAGCGATGGTTACTTTCCGCTACAGATGTAGAACATAGAGTGATCTTGACGTTGCCCTGCCGCCGAGTACACCAAGGGGGTACGTGGTTACGACTACGTCATGACCGTGAAGGGAAATCAACCCACCCTCCAGAAGGAAGTATTCGCTCGGTGTCTGCCCCTGCTGGCCACAGCACCCGAACACGTCGTCGAGGAACGTGACCACGGCCGGATCAAGCGGTGGTCGACCTGGACCGCCGATGCCACCGGAATCGACTTCCCCTATGCCGCCCGAATCGCGTGCATCCGCCGCGACGTCTTCGGTCTCGACGAATCCGCCACGAGCAAGGAGTTCGCCCTCATCATCACCAGCCGCCCGGCTGAACTCACCGGCGCCGCCGACCTGCACACCTACGTGCGCGAACACTGGGGAATCGAGAACAAGAGCCACTACGTCCGCGACACCACCTGGCGGGAAGACCACAACCAGGCCTATACCGGAAACGGGCCGCACACCATGGCAGCACTCCGCAACCTAGCCGTCGGACTTCTCCGCCTCGGCGGCCTTCACAAGATTAAAGAAGCGACCGAAACGATCTGCCGGGACCGCACCCGCGCCCTCCCACTACTGGCTACCTAGAGTAACAATACGACACGCGCAGCGATCATGACGTTGCCGTGCTCCGCGCGGCACAGCGCCACGGGATCGAGCTGCGCACGAATGCGATGGTCGTGAGTCAGGTCTGGCGCGATCCACCCGGCCGGCAGGCCCGGCTCGGGCAGCTGCTGCGCGCGGTGGACGTGCATGCCGTCGACCAGCACACCGGTCGGGAGGCAGGCGTGCTGCTGGCGCGCACCGGCACCGACGACCCGATCGACGCCACGATCGTCCTGCTTACCGAGACCGGCGATCGCGTCCTCACCAGTGACCCAGAAGACATCACCGCACTGGCAGCCGCCGCGCAACGGCGCGTGCTCGTGGTGGCCTGTTGACTGGCAGGAGTCCGCTCACGCAGCTTCAGTGGCGCCCGCGGTACGCGTCACGACGGTGGGCGACGTCGATGACGGTGACGGTGTGCCGCTCGTCGTCGACGCGGTAGATCACGCGGTAGGTGCCACGCCGCGCGCTGTGTCGGTCCGCCAGCGGAGCGTGCAGTCGCTTCCCCAGGCGGTGAGGGTTGTCCAGCAATGGGCCCACGATGAACTCGTGGGCGGCGACGGCCACGCCCTCAGGCAGCTTCTCGGTGAGCTGGCGGCGCGCGGTGGGGGTGATGACGAGGGTGTACCGGACCGATTCGGGGCTCACGCCTCGAACCGGCGACTCCGGCGCTGCATCGCTGCGGCGAGATCGGCCTCGGACTCACCCTCACCGGCGCCCAGTTCGACGTCAGAGACGTCCATCCGCCGCAGAGTCTCGGGGTCGGACAGGATCGCGATCGTCTCTTCGAGGGACTCGAGGTCCTCTGGAGCCAACAGGACGGCGGACGGTGTGCCGTGCACTGTCACCGTGACACGCTCGTGCTGGCCGCTCACTCGGCTGACGACCTCCGACAGGTGTGCCTTGACCTCCGCGAGGGACATCGATGTCGTCATGGTCAGAAGTATGACTATCGCTCACCGGATTGTCCACGTCGACGAGCGCCGGCGTCAGGTGCCCAAGCACGTCGTGCCGACAGATGTCCCGCAGACCGGACGCAGCCGAAGCGTGTGCTGAGTCACCGTGGCACCGCCCGCCGCTGCCGGGCACAGCCCACGCCATGATCCAGAGCGGCTACGGCAGGGCGGCGTACACCTGCGGGATGGTCTCGGTAACCGCATCGGGGAAGGACGTGAACGCCGTCGCGGACACGGTGCGCTTCGCGCCGCGGCCGACGTGCTTCCAGGTCCCGACGACGTGGCCGTCGCTGATGACGGTCGGCCGGAACACGCCGTTGCCGCCGGGGACGATGCGATCGGCGAACTGGGTGGACAGCACGGCGCGGCGGTCCTGGTAGCCCAGGATGAACTCGTCGAACCCGGGGAGCAGGAAGACACCGCGCGCGCTGCCGCGCCAGGCGTGAAGGAGGTCGGGAGTCTGCGGGTCCATGAAGTGCTCGACGCCGTCGACGTCGAGGCGGGCGAGCCGGGGCCGGGCCAGCGCGAGCCCGGCTCGGACGTCGGCCGCGACGAGGTTCGTCCACCTCGTGAAGTCCTTGACGGTCGCGGGACCGTGGCTGCTGAAATAGTGCCAGGCCCACTCGCCGAGTGCTTCCTCGCG
Organism: Actinomycetota bacterium; assembly: GCA_030856045.1. GTDB lineage: Bacteria > Actinomycetota > Actinomycetes > Mycobacteriales > Pseudonocardiaceae > JALYQB01. The sequence continues at coordinate 312 of JALYQB010000040.1, read as the reverse complement.
CTCCGGACACCGCGGGTGGGGAATCCACTCCTCGACGAGCACGACCAGCTGCTCGCCGTCGCGCACCGGTCCGAAGCACAGGGTTCCGGTCTGCGCCAGGTGCCACAGCATGTGGTAGCCGCGCTGCCCCGCCGTGATCAAGCCGCCCTCGTCCCACACGGCGAGCAGGTCGCCGCGCCGCAACCGGTGACCGCCCGCCAGCGCGGTCACGGCCAGCCGCCGGGCCTGCTCGAGCAGCGGCGTGTCGAGGCCGAGACGAGCGCGGCGCGCGGCGGCGCCCGCCACCACCCGCGGCGCCGCGAGCTGCAGCAT
>JALYQB010000034.1 GCA_030856045.1 Actinomycetota bacterium | reverse complement strand
GGCCTGCTGTTCGTCGCCGCCGCCACCGCCCTGCTGCAGCAGCGCTCCGCGCCCGCGCTGCGCGGCCGCGTGATGGCGCTCGCCGCGATGGTGATCGTCGGTGGGCTCCCCGTCGGCGGCCCGCTCGTCGGCTGGCTGGCCGAGCTGAGCGGGCCCCGCGGCGCCCTGGCGTTCAGCGCCGCGACCGCTGTCGCGGCCGGCGTCTTCGTGCTCACCCGTCTCATTCACGTCCGGGAGGAATGCCATGACCAGCCTCGACACGCCCTTGTCCGTTGACCGCCCACCGGTGCAGGACGCGCCGCTTGCCCGTGGCCGCGACGCCACCATCCACCCCGCCGGAGCCGGCCGGGTCGTGCGCCGGCTGCTCGACGGGCGCTCGACGGCGCACGAGGCCGAGGTGATGACCTACGTCCGCACCGCGGGCTACCCGGTGCCGCGGGTCCACCGCGTCGGCCGCGGTGAGATCGAACTCGACCGCGTCGAAGGGCCCACGATGCTCGCCGACCTGCTGCGCCGGCCGTGGCGGCTCGTGGGGCACGCCCGGGTGCTCGCCGCGCTGCACCACCGCCTGCACGCCATCCCCGCGCCGCCGGCCCTGCGTACCGGGCCCGCCGCCGGCGACACCGTCGTGCACCTCGACCTGCACCCCGGCAACGTCATCCTCGGTCCGTGCGGCCCGGTGGTGATCGACTGGCCGCACGCTGCGCGCGGGTCCGCGGCCTCGGACGTCGCCCTCACCTGGACCAGCCTCGGCTGCTTCGACCACGACGCGACCGGGTTCATCGCGGTGCTCGCCGACCGGTTCCGGGCCGTCTTCCTCGACCGCTTCCTGGCCGCGGCGGGCCGCGCCGAGGCCCGCGCACTGCTGCCGACGATGGTCGAGTACCGCCTCGCCCACCCCCTGCGCAGCCGCAACGTCCGGCCGGCCGAGCGCGCGTCGCTGCAGCGGCTCGCGGCGACCGCCCGATGACCGCGCCGGCGGCACGCGGTCCGCGCCCACCCGTGGCCTGCCGCCGTCACCGAAGCCTGGTCCGCCTCGGGATCCATCCCGCGGAGACAGTGATGATCGGTGACGACCCGGCCGAGGACGGCGGCATCGGTTGGATCGCAGGGCGCTACGTCCCGGTGGACCGCGCCGCGCCGGAGCAGCGCCCGGACGGCCTGCTCGCATCGCTGACCGCAGCCGGCATCGGCCGTGAGGACCGCCTGAGCACACGGTCAGAAACCGCGGTCGCCGGGCCGCCCCCGATGCGGGACATTCACGTCCCGTTCATTCGATGACGATTCCTTCACGCGGCGCTCATGAGGCGCTCAGTCGGCCACCCGAAAGTGGTGCTCGTGCGGCGGACCCGGCCGCTGACCGACACGGAGGAGATCGATGTGCTCACCATCCCGCTGACCCCGCGGCGTGTGGCCCGACTCAAGGTCGCCTACACCGTCCGCAACCTCGACCTCGCCCAGCCGCTGCAGGTGGTGCACGACCACGACCTCGCCCCGCGCCACGGTGACGTGATGCTCGCGGCCGTCGATCGGATCGGTCAACACCCGAAGCTCGAGCTGACCACCAGTCGCCGATCCGCGCTCTACACCGGCGACGAGATCATCGTCGCCGCCGCGGCCCGGTACGCGCCGGACCAGTTCGAGGCGGAGGTGCCCGAGGACCTCGGCCCGTGCGACCTGGTCGCCGCCGGGGGCATCGCGGCACGGATACGCAGCTCGCACGTCAAGATGAGCATCCCCACCTCCCTGAACCCCATCGGGCTGCTCGCCGATGCGGGCGGGCGCATCGTCAACCTCAGCGACCTCGCCCTGGCCGCGCCGGTGCCGACGCTGCGGCGGCCCACGACGATCGTCGTCGCGGGCACCGCGATGAACGCGGGCAAGACCACCGCCGTCGCCTCGCTGGTGCGCGGCCTGACGGCAGCCGGCCTGCGGGTCGGGGCCTGCAAGGTCACCGGAACCGGGGCAGGCGGTGACCCGTGGCTCTACCGCGACGCCGGTGCCGCCGAGGTGCTCGACTTCACCGACGTCGGTTTCGCCGCGACCTACCGGATCCCACTGCCCGCACTGCTGGACTGCGCGACCGGGTTGCACGCTCACCTGGCCGCGCGGGACGTCGATGCCATCGTGATCGAGATCGCCGACGGGGTGCTGCACGCCGAGACCGCCGCCCTGCTGGACCACCCGCGGATCCAGGCCCTCATCGACGGGGTCGTGTTCGCGGCGGGTGATGCGGCGGGCACGCTGCTCGGAGTGTCGCGGGTCCGTGCCGCCGGGCTGGAGGTGCTGGCCGTCGGCGGCCTCCTCACGACCTCCCCCCTGGCCACCCGTGAGGCGCAGGCGGTGCTCGACCTCCCGGTGTACGGATCGGCCGACCTCAGCGACCCGGCGCTGTCCGTCAGCCTGCTGCAGAAGGCCCGCGTGACCGTCATCACGCCGCGGGCGCACTGCGCGCAGCCCGCGTGACCACCGCGCCCACGCCCACCGTGCCTGCGGCGTTGCGGGGCCGCCGCCGCGCGACGTTCGCCGCCCTCCTCGGGTT
>JALYQB010000024.1 GCA_030856045.1 Actinomycetota bacterium | reverse complement strand
GTGGCAGGCAGCAGGGTGACGACCTGCCAGGATCGCCGGCTCATCGCGGGCTTCCGGGGTTCGGCTGGTCCGTCGGGTTCCAGACGCCGGTGGCTGCGGTGACTCGGGCGTAGTCGGCGAAGTCCCGCGCCGGCCGCCCCAGGACTCGCTCGACGCCGTCGGCCACCTCGGCGTTGCGTCCGTCGAGCACGGTGCCGAACAGCTCGACGAGGTAGTCGATGATGTCCTGAGGGACACCGTCGGCGGCGAGGCCGGCGGCGAAGTCCTCGGGCGGGATGCGGGTGTAGGCGATGTCCCGGCCGGTGGCCTCGGCGATGGTGGCGGTCGCCTCGGCGAAGGTCAGTGCGCGGGGGCCGGTCAGCTCGTAGATCGCGCCGACGTGGCCGTCCTCGGTGAGGACCGTGGCGGCGACATCCGCGATGTCATCGGTGTCGCTGAACGGCTCGCCCACGTCCCCGGCCGGCAGCATGACCTCGCCGGCGAGGATGGGATCGAGCAGGTAGCTCTCGCTGAAGTTCTGGTTGAAGAAGCTGGCCCGCAGGATGGTCCAGTCGGCGCCCGAGGACATGAGGATCTTCTCGCAGGCCTCGGCCTTCTCTTCGCCCCGTCCCGACAGCAGCACCAGCCGACGGGTCCCCGCCGCCAGCGCTGTCTCCACGAGCCCGGCGATGGCGTCGGTCGGGTTCGACACCACCAGGTCCGGTACGTAGGTGTAAGCGGCCTCGACGTCCTGGAACACCGGTCCCCAGGTCGAGGGCTGATCCCAGTCGAAGGGTAGCCCGGCCGACCGGGAGCCGATCCGCACCGGGATGTGCCGGCGCGTCAGGCGCTCGACGAGGCGACGCCCGGTCTTGCCGGTCCCGCCCAGGACGAGCGTCGGTCGGTGGTGTGCGGTCTCGGTCATGTCGGTCCCTCGCCGTGGCGGTCTGGCCATGTGGCCATGATCTGCCCGAGAGAGGTGGCGAACAACGGTGGACTGCGCAACGATCGTTAACCGAGGGGTTCACGAACGAGCGGAGCGGCGGTCGGGCGACGGTGGAGCAGCGGGACATCGAGATCTTCCTGACGCTCGCCGACGAGCTGCACTTCGGCCGGGCGGCCGAGCGGCTGCACGTGTCCACAGCCCGGGTCAGCCAGACGATCAAGAAGCTGGAACGGCGCATCGGCGCGCCCCTGTTCGAGCGCACCAGCCGCCGCGTGGAGCTGACCCCGATCGGTCGCCGCCTCGGCGACGAGTTGCGGCCCGCCTACCAGCAGATCCAAGACGCCAGCGACCGGGCGATGACCGCCGCCCGCGGCGTCCGCGGGACACTGCGGGTCGGGTTCGTCGGCGCCGCCACCGGCCGGTTCGTCCTCGAGGTGGTCGAGGCCTTCCGGGCCGAGCACCCCGACTGCGAGGTCCAGTTCCACGAGAAGCAGTTCGGCGCGGGCCTCGGTCCCCTCCGGGGCGGCGAGTTCGACATGGTGCTCGCCGCGGTGCCCGTCTTCGGCGCCCGCGAAGCGGACCTCACCGGCGGCAGCGTCCTGTTCGAGGAGGGCCAGCTGCTCGCCGTGTCCGCCCGGCACCCGTTCGCCCGTCGACCGTCGGTGTCATTCGCCGACCTCGCCCGCACCAAGGTCCTTCGCACGCCGCCGACGGTCCCCGACTACTGGGACCAAGCGCTCGTCCCCCAGCACACGCCCGACGGCCGGCCCGTCGAACGGGGGCCGTCGTTCGGCACGGTCCAGGAGATGCTCGCCCTCGTTGGCGCCGGCATGGGCACCTATCCGGTGCCGACCCAGGCCACGAGCTACTACGCCCGCCCCGACGTCGCCTACGTGCCCATTCACGACGCCCCGCCCCACCAATGGCGGTTCGTCTGGCTGTCCGCCACCGAGACCGCCAAGATCCGGGCCTTCGACCGGGCCGCAGCCACCCTGGCCAAAGCCCGCAGGACCTGATGCGCGCACCCGGGAGGTGCGGTCAGAACTCGCCAACATCAACCCGGCCACTTCGAGGGTACGGTCGAGACTGACGAACATTCGCGGTCACAACCGACGGACAGAACCAGGGCGAGGAACGGCTGCCGGCCTGGACGCTGATCCAGGCGTCCCACGTCGTCGCGCGCGAGTTCACCGCCGTGTTCGCCGAGGTCGGGCTCACCCCGACCCAGTTCGGGGTGCTGGTCCAGCTCGAGGACCGCGAGTCGCGCACGCAGGCCGACCTGGCCCGCGGGGTGCTGCTGCGCCCGCAGAGCATGGGTGAGCTGGTCGAGTCGCTACTCGCGCGCGGCCTGGTGGGCCGCGACGGGCCGGGTGGGCGTGGACGACGCGTCGGGATCCGGCTCACCGAGGGCGGTCGGGCGCTCCTCGCGGCGGCATGGCCCCGCGTGCGGGCCTTCAACGCCCCCGCGACGCTGGGGC
>JALYQB010000012.1 GCA_030856045.1 Actinomycetota bacterium | reverse complement strand
CAGCAGTACCGGCACACCCGCCGCCGCGGCGAGCGTCGCCGCCGCGAGCTTCGACGCCATCCCCCCGGTGCCGAGGCTCCCGCCGGTCCCGACGCGCACGCCGGTCACGTCGGACGGGTCGCGGACCTCGCTGACGAGCCGGGCACCGCCGCGGCGCGGATCACCGTCGTACAGGCCGTCGACGTCCGACAGCAGCACGAGGCCGTCCGCGCCGACCAGGTGCGCCACGAGGGCCGCCAGCCGGTCGTTGTCGCCGAACCGGATCTCGTCCGTGGCGACGGTGTCGTTCTCGTTCACGACCGGCAGCACCCCGAGCCCGCGCAGCCGCGCGAAGGTCCGCTGGGCATTGCGGTAGTGCGCGCGGCGAACGACGTCGTCCGAGGTCAGCAGGACCTGGCCGACCGTGCGGCCGTAGCGGGCGAAGGAGGTCGCGTAGGCCTCGGCGAGCGCGAGCTGTCCCACGCTCGCCGCGGCCTGTTGCGTGGCCAGGTCACGCGGTCTGCGGCGCAGACCCAGCGGCGCCAGCCCGGCCGCGATCGCGCCGGAGGACACCAGCACCACGTGGGTCCCGGTCGCGGCACGGCCGGCCACGGCGTCGACCAGCGCGTCGAGCCGCGCGGGGTCCAGCCCTCCCCCTGCGGTCGTGAGCGACGAGGATCCGATCTTGACGACGAGGTGTCGCGCGCCGGTGACGGCGTGCCGCGCACTGCTCACGTCTGCTCCGCGGGAAGACTCATCCAGCGCCGTCCTGGTCATCGGCGGCGGGGCTGCGGCGGATCCGTCGGGCCTCCTTGCGGGTGGCCGCACCGACCCGATCGTCCGTCTCGAGCCGCGGGTCCTCGCCGCGGCCGGCAAGGCGCATCGCCGCGAACCCCGCCGGCGTCGACGGCTCCCAGTCGAACGTCACCGATCCGATGGTCACCGCGCAGCCGGGGGTCGCTCCCGCGGCCGCGAGCTGCTCCTCGACGCCGAGCCGCGCGAGCCGGTCTGCGAGGTAGCCGACGGCCTCGGCGTTCGAGAAGTTCGTCTGGCGCACCCACCGCAGCGGCCGCTCGCCGCGCACCACGAAACCGTCGGGCACCTCCGGATCGCGCTCGACGGTGAAGCCGGCGTCATCGACGGCGGTCGGCCGCAGCACCACCCGGGTCGGCTCCGGAGGGGGTTGCTCGGCGCGGCGGCGCTCCACCGCGGTCGCAAGCGCGAACCCCAGCTCGCGGAGCCCCTCGGTGCTCACCGTCGAGACGGCGTGCACCGGCAGGCCACGCGCCTCCAGCTCGGGGCGCACGAGCTCCGCCAGCTCCCGCGCATCGGGCACGTCGACCTTGTTCAGGACCACCAGTCGCGGACGGTCGGCGAGCCCGCCACCGAGCAGCGGCGTGTAGGACGCCAGCTCGTGCTCGAGCGCGTCGATGTCGGACAGCGGGTCGCGGCCGGGCTCCAGGGTCGCGCAGTCGACGACGTGCACGAGGACCGCGCAGCGCTCGATGTGCCGCAGGAACTCGAGGCCGAGGCCCTTGCCCTGACTGGCACCGGGGATGAGCCCCGGCACGTCGGCGACCGTGAAGACGGTCTCACCCGCGGTGACGACCCCGAGGTTGGGCACCAGCGTCGTGAAGGGATAGTCGGCGATCTCCGGACGCGCTGCGGAGATCACGGACACCAGCGAGGACTTGCCCGCCGACGGGAACCCGACCAGCCCGACGTCGGCGACGGACTTCAGCTCGAGCACCACATCGGCCTCGTCGCCGGGTTCGCCGAGCAGTGCGAAGCCGGGCGCCTTGCGGTTCTTGGTCGCCAGTGCGGCGTTGCCCAGGCCGCCGCGGCCGCCCTGGGCGATCACGAACCGCGTCCCCGCGCCGGTGAGGTCGGCGAGCGCCGCCCCGTCCGGGGTCAGGACGACGGTGCCGTCGGGCACCGCGAGCTGCAGGTCGTCACCCGCGGCGCCGTTGCGGTTGCCGCCCTGTCCCTGCTTGCCGCTGCTCGCCAGGGCCTGGGAGCGGTAGTGGAAGTCCAACAAAGTGTGCACCCCGGGATCGACGACGAGCACTACGTCACCGCCGCGCCCCCCGTTGCCCCCGTCGGGGCCGCCGAGCGGCTTGAACTTCTCACGGTGCACGGAGGCGCAGCCGTGCCCGCCATCGCCCGCGGCGACGTGGAGCACCACCCGATCGACGAAACGGGACACACTGGCCCTCCTAGCAAGGGTCGGACGCCGACGAGGGGCGAGCCGGTGCTCACCGGTCCCGCCCCTCGTCTGGGTGCTGTCGTGGGTGGCCGGGCTCAGACCTCGGCCGGCACGACGGCGACGGTCTTGCGCCCGCGCTTGGTGCCGAACAGCACGGCACCGGCCTCCAGGGCGAACAGGGTGTCGTCCCCGCCCCGGCCCACGCCGGCGCCCGGGTGGAACTTGGTGCCGCGCTGGCGGATCAGGATCTCACCCGCGCTCACCACCTGGCCGCCGAACCGCTTCACACCGAGCCGCTGGGCGTTGGAATCGCGACCGTTCCTGGAGCTGGCCGCACCCTTCTTGTGTGCCATGGCTTTGTTTTCCCCTACAGCGAGATGCCGGTGACCTCGACGCGGGTCAGCTTCTGGCGGTGACCCTGGCGCTTGTGGTAGCCGGTCTTGTTCTTGAACTTGTGGATGCGGATCTTGGGGCCCTTGGTCTGCTCGACCACGGTGCCGGTGATCGCCGCGGCGCCGAGCGCGGCGGCGTCGGTGGTGACGTCGGACCCGTCGACCACGAGCAGCGCCGGGAAGCTGACCTCGGTGCCGGGGGTGGCTTCGAGCTTCTCCACCTCGACGACATCACCGACGGCTACCTTGTACTGCTTGCCGCCGGTCTTCACGATCGCGTACATCGGGGCGGTACTCTCCTCATCGAGATCGGGCCTGCAACTCAAGGGGCGGGGACGGCGACGCGGGCGACGCACGCGGACCGGTGTGCGCGAAACGTGCCACGCACGAACCTAGGGCCCGCCGATCGGCGGGCCGTCGGCAAGCGTACACCCCGCCGTCGGCAGGCATGTCACCCCGCCTGCGGCACGGCGGTGCCCGGCTCGCCGTCCCCGTGGGGATCGCTCCGGGTCTCCCCATCGGCCGGGTCCACGGCGGGCGGCCCCGCAGGCCGAGACACCGCGCGACGCCGGCGGGTCGTGGTGCGGACCGTCGGAGCGGGCTGTTCCGGCGCAG
>JALYQB010000011.1 GCA_030856045.1 Actinomycetota bacterium | reverse complement strand
AGCCAGGGCTCGCAACGCCACTCACGGGAGCCAGGGGACTCGGCTCGCGAGCAGGGCGTAGCCGGTGAACGCGACGACGTCGAGCAGCGTATGAGCGACGACCAGCGCCCACAGCCGGTTCGTGCGCTGCCACACCCACCCCAGCACCAGGCCCATCACCAGGTTGCCCGCGAACCCGCCGAACCCCTGGTAGAGGTGGTACGCCCCGCGCAGCACGGCGCTCGCCAGCAGGGCGGAGCCCGCACCCCACCCGAGCCGGCGCAGCCTGGTCAGCAGGTACCCGACGACGAGCACCTCCTCGGCCCACGCGTTGCCCGCCGCCGCGAGCACCAGCACCGGCAGCCGCCACCAGGTGTCGTCGAGCGCGGACGGCACCACCGTCAGGTTGGCGCCCAGCGCGCGGCTGAGCAGGTAGAACCCGAGCCCCGGGATGCCGATGAGCGCAGCGAGCCCGGCGCCCAGCGCGACGTCCCGGCCGGGCCGGGAGCGGTCCAGGCCGAGGGCCCGCAGCTCCACCCCCGCCCGCCACAGCAGGTACACCCCCAGTCCGCCCCACGCCACGAGCTGCACGACGCTGGCCAGCTGGTAGGCGAGGTCGAGCAGCTCCACGCGGCGCCGCGGCGCGTTGAGCACGGCGGTCTGCGCGGCGAGGGACTCCGTGGCGAGCAGCGCGTCGATGAGTGACAGCAGGCTCCGCACCGCGGCCAGCCCGAGCGTGACCGAACCGACCAGCACGATCTCGACGACGATCGCGCGGCGCTCGACCGGGTCCGGATCCACCCGAGCCGGCTGCATGGGCGCCCACGCTAGTGCCGCCCGCCGAGAAGTTCGTCCGTGGACTCGACGGCAGCAGTGGAACCCGCCCCACGGTCGGCACGGGGCTGCTGCGGGCCGGCCCGAAGACATTCCGGGCGGCGGTACTGGCGCGGGTATCGTGAGGTCCGTGCGACGGTCCGGGCGCTGGATGGGCCACCTGCTGACGGCGGTGGCGTTCGCCGCGTTCCTCGCACTGGGGGTCTGGCAGTACGAGCGCTCGCAATCGGTCACCGGCGACTTCCAGAACCTGGGGTACGCGCTGCAGTGGCCGCTGTTCGCGGTGTTCGCCGTCGTCGCGTGGTGGCGCGTGCAGAGCCTCGAACGGCGCCGCGCCGAACGTCTCGCAGTGCCCACGCCGCCGCCCGCCCCGACCGTCCGCCCCGTTCCGGCTACCCGCCCCGTCCGAGGGAAGCAGCCCGTCTCAGCAGAGCAGTCCGACCAGGAGGACGAGACCGACGATGACCTCGCCGCGTACAACCGGTTCCTCGCCCGCCTCGCCGCGCGCGACGCCGAAGGCTGAGAGGCCGACGGGTGGGGGTCTGCGCACCCGCCTGCTGGCGTTCCGCGTCATGGCGTGGGTGACGGGGGTGTTCCTGCTGCTGCTGTGCACGTCGATGGTCCTGCGCTACGGCTTCGGCAACGAAGCGCTGACGTGGAGCGCGTACGCCCACGGATGGCTCTACATGATCTACCTGGTGACGGTGCTGCTGCTCGGGACCGCGGTGCGCTGGACGCCAGGGCGGATGGTGCTCGTGATGCTCGCCGGCACGGTACCCGGGATGTCCTTCGTCGCCGAGCGGCGCGTGAGCAGGGAGCTGACCGCTCAGAACCGCTGACCGCTCAGAACCGTCGGCTCCGCAGGAACGGGCACCCGAGCAGCGGCCGCGGGTCGGTTGGCGGTCGGCGACCACTAGGGTGCGACGCGTGTCGACGGTGCTGGACTTGCACGAGCCCGGTCCCCGGGGAGTCCCGCCGCTGCTCGCCCGGCTGATCGACGACGCCGCGCTGTTCCCGCCGACCGCAGCGCCGATGGCCGACGCCGTCGCGGGCCATCTCGCCGCCCGCGACACCCCGCACGCAGGGTTGGTCGGCTTCTTCCTGTGCCCGATCTCCCGGTTCGGTGAGCTCGTCAAGCAGCTCCGCGCCACCCCGCCGGACGCCCCGCTGCCCGTCTCGCTCATCGCGGACACCGGCCTCGGCGGGCTGCCCAAGGCGATCAACACCGCGCTGGACAACCCGCTGCTGCTTGCCGTGCGGCTGATCGAGGTTCCGGCGTCGTCCGACGTCGACGCCAGCTGGTTGGTGCAGCTCATGGAGTTCGTGCCCGACGACGTGGTGCGCGTCGTGGAGCCGCGCCGTGGCCGCCCCGAGTGGCTCGACGGCGTGCGGCTGGTCGCCGAGGCCGGGTGCTGGCCGAAGCTGCGCTGCGGCGGTGCGGCCACGCAGTCGTTCCCCACCGTCGACGAGATCGCGGCCTTCCTCGCGGTCACGACCGGCGTGGGGCGCTCCTTCAAGGCCACCGCAGGCCTGCACCACGCCGTGCGCCACCACGACGACGACACCGGGCTCACCCACCACGGGCTGCTCAACATGCTCGTCGCGACCGCCAGGGCCGTCGCGGGCGACGACGTGCACGACGCGCTCAGCAGCACCGACGCCCCCGCGCTCGCCGCGGAATGCGCCGCGCTCGACGAGCAGGCCGCGCACGCCGTGCGCGAGGTGTTCGCCTGCTACGGCTCCCCGTCGCTCGCCGGCCCGGTGTCGGACCTGGAGCGCTTCGCCCTGCTCGGAGGTTCGTCCAGCACCTCGCCGCGGTGAGGCGAGCGGGGCCGTCGCGTCACCGCGGGGCGCAGGGGTCCACGGCCTTGGCGGCGAGGACGTGGCCCACGGCCTCGTTCACCCGCTGCGTCGGCAGCGTCCCCTGCGCGACGGACGCCTCCAGGTGGTCCAGTACCTCACCGAGCCGCTCGCTGCTCGTCCACAGGGCCATGTCGACGCCCGCCGCGAGCGCGCTGCGCACGGCCTCGGGCAGGTCGAGCCGGTCGGTGATCGCACGCATCGCGCCGAGGTCGTCGGTCACGACCAGGCCGTCGAAGCCCAGCTCGCCGCGCAGCAGTCCCACCGCGGCGGGGCTGATGCTCGCGGGCGTGCCCGGCTCGGTGAGGCCGGGGACGTCGAGGTGGCCGATCATCACGGCGGCGGGCCCCCTGTTCAGCAGCTCGCGGTAGGGCAGCAGGTCGGGACCCTCGAGGTCGTCGAGCGGGGGGGTCCGCACAGCGCCGGAATGGGAGTCCCCGTCGGCACGGCCGTGTCCTGGGAAGTGCTTGAGGACCGGCAGCACCCCGGCGTCGCGCAGGCCGCTCGCGTACGCGTCGGCGTAGCGGGTGGCGACCCGCGGGTCGTCGCTGAACGAGCGGTCCCCGATCACGGCGTCGTCGGGCTGGGCGGAGACGTCGACACTGGGCGCCAGGTTGATCGTCACACCGCGGTCGCGCAGCGCGGCGCCGCGCTCGCGGGCCAGGTCGTAGACGGCTTCGGGGGGCAGCGTCGCGGCCATGTCCCGCGCGCTGGGCAGTGATCCGTCGAGGGCGTCGATGCGCTGGACGCGGCCGCCCTCGTCGTCGACCGCGACCGCCACCCGGACCGGGGACGACTCCTGCACCGCGGCGAGGGCACCGTCGGTGAGCAGCTCGGTGGCGTTGCCGCTGAGGAAGAGGCCGCCGACGCCCTCGTCCTGCACCGCGGCGAGCGCCTCGTCCGGCCCGCTCGCGTCCACGCCGACCATGAGCAGCTGCGCGAGGCGGCGGCGCAGCGGCAGCTCGGCGATGGCCGCGGCGGGGGTGCAGCGCGGGATCTCGG
>JALYQB010000008.1 GCA_030856045.1 Actinomycetota bacterium | reverse complement strand
CCCCCGACGTCCAGGGTCGCGGTATGAACCGCTGTGTCGATGCCCGCTGCCAGACCGGAGACCACCGTGATCCCCGCAGCGACGAGTGACGTCGAGAGCTCACGCGCCCAGTCGATCCCCTCATCGGAGGCGCAGCGGGAGCCGACCACCGAGACCGCCCGCTCGCCGGGGTCGAGAGTCCCACGGGTGAAGAGCACGGGCGGCACCTGATGGATCTCCCGCAGCTGCGCCGGGTAGTCGGCGTCGCGGAAGGTGTGCACGCTGATCCCAGAGGCTCGCCAGCGGTTGATCTGCTCGGCCGCAGCTACGACCGGAGCGGGTGGTCCGGCGTCGAACAGCGACGGATCGTGGCGCGCATCCCAGACGGCTCGCGCGCTGCCCACCTCCATGACCTCGGCGACGAGGTCGGGCCATGACCTGTGCTGCGGCCGCTCCTGCAACAGCGCGATCAGGGTCGCTCGCTCGGTGTCGTCCCACGGCGGCATCGGGCGCAGCGTAGACGTGTCCCGGCTGGTCACGGAGGCCTCCCTGACGTGGCGGCTGAGATCGCTAGTCTATCGAACATAGGTTCGAATGTCGCCATCTCTCGCTGTCTGGCGGAGTCGTCACCCAGCATGGTGCAGCCGCCGCTGCACCGGGCGGCCCCACGCCGCAGCGGTCGCGCGATCTGCCATGATCACTGCGACCCCATGGAGGTGGCGGTGGCGGTGGCGGGGCTGGACGAGCTGGCGGTGCGCGAGGCGGCGCTGCGCTGGCTCGACGAGCGCACCGAGTTCGGGGCCCGGCCCGTCACGCAGCCGGAGGTGGCGAGCTTCCCGTTCCTCGGCGAGGACGTCCCGCTGCTGATGCGCCAGCAGGGCATCAGCAGGCCGCGGCAGCTCGATGCGGCGCTGGCCATCCGGACCACCTGGACACCGCCGGGCACGCAGCCGCCGTATGTCGACGAGGAGGGCGACGACGGGCTGATCCGCTACGCGTACCGAGGCGACGACCCGGAGCACTGGGACAACATCGCGCTGCGCCGGGCCGGTCAGCTCGGCCTGCCGCTCGTCTGGTTCGTCGCGGTGGCCCGCGGGGTGTACCACGCGCAGTACCCGGTCTACGTCGTCGGCGACGAGCCCGAGCAGCTGCGGGTGGCGCTGGCCGTCGACGAGGCGCAGCGGTGGCTCGCCCCGGCGCCGGAACAGCCGGATCGGCGGCGCTACGTCGAGCGGTTGAACAAGCTGCGGCTGCACCAGCCGGTGTTCCGCGCGCGGGTGATCTCGGCGTACGGCACGTCCTGCGCGATGTGCCGGCTGCGCCACGTCGAACTGCTCGACGCCGCCCATATCCTGGCCGACACCCACCCCCGGGGAACGGCGGTCGTGCCCAACGGGCTTGCGCTGTGCAGCATCCACCATCGCGCGTACGACCGGAACGTGCTCGGCATCCGGCCGGACCTGGTGATCGACGTGCGGCGCGACATCCTCGCCGAGATCGACGGCCCGATGCTGCGCCACGGCCTGCAGGAGATGCGCGGCCTGCGGATCCAGGTGCCGCGGGCGATCGCGGCGAAGCCGGACCCGTCCCGGCTCGCGGAGCGCTACGAGGAGTTCCTCGCCGCCGGCTGACCGGACGGCACCCGTTCGCCCCCGACCTGCTGGCGCTCGTGTTCGCCGCGGGCTCGACACGGCGGTGTCTCGATGCCGCGGACTCGGCGGCAGCGTGGTCGACGGCGCCGGGCGCAGCGGCGTGCTTCGCCATGATCGCCGTTTCGCGACATTCCGTCCCGCGAAGCGACGCATACGGTCGCGAAACGGTGATCACCTCAGGCGTTGCCGGGGTAGCCGCCCACCTCGTGCGCCGGCACGGCCCGCACCCGGGGAGGCGATTCACGAAATGGCTCCACTTCGCGGATTGACGAGTCGCGCACCCACGAACTGGCTCCACTTCGCGGTGCGGACGCCGATACGCAGTACTACGGCCCGTACTCACTCCGAGCCGAGACCGGACGTCAGCTCACAAGCGGTAGCGCTTCGTCGAGCTCAAGACGCCAAGGCGCGTCAGGAACGTGTCGTCGCCGCTCCCGCAGATCAAGTCGGTCGTTGATCTCAGCAAGGAAGTCAGGTGAGAGTGCCGGCCCACTCGCCGGCACCGCCGCAGGCTCGTAGTCGCTGAACCACGCTGCAACTTCGAACCAGCTCCACAGCGGGTTCGGCGAGCCTTGCCGAGCAACGGGAGCTGGGAACCCTCCCGGACCACGGTCACCACGAACCAACTGGCCGATGCTCTGGCGAGTCCGCCCGACGCGCTCGGCAACCTCGGCGGCACTAAGCCAGTCGTCCTCGACGGCGACCTGCACGACGCGGGCATCGATCCTCGCCGACTCGATATCGACGAGGGCCGACAGGACTGCCGCCTCTGGCGTGTCGGCCTCCCGATCAAAGAGGCCGAGCACGCTTCCGGCTCGCTCTCTGGTGAACGTGGCGTCATCACACCCGGCCTCGAACAGAGCCTCGAGGTCAGCGTCTGTCAGCTCGATGCCGGCAATGATCAGCCGGAAGGTCCACTCACTCATGACGTCTCCTCATCGGCACAGTACATGATTCGCCCCCACTTATGGCCGGCAACGGTGCGCTCGACCGCAATCGCAGACTGTCCGCGTAATCGAGAGCAGCGTTGACCTCCTTCTTCGGATGTTTCGGATGCATGCAAATCCTATGGGTAGGGTAAGGCGACTGTTTCCACCTGTCAACACCTCGTCCTTCCGTGCCTCGGTGGGGGCACTGCACAACCAGTGCTGACCGTAAGGGGCTCTCCTGACGTTTCTGTGGGTCGTGATCATGCGGCTGTACGGCTGGGAGGGGTGGGTAGAGGTCGCCGCGGGTGAGTCCGGCCATGGCCGTGAGGGACTCGGGGCTCAGGCCGTAGGAGCGGCGGGTGAGCAACCGCAGGTGGGTGTTGGTGGCCTGGATGCGGCATGCGCTGGGCCGACCCAGCTAGCCGCACTATGCCCCCGCGATCGCGCGCTGTGGCGGTACCGTTGTGACATGTCCAGGCTGGATCGCATCGCGTCTGACCCGGCGGTCTGCCACGGTCAGCCGACGGTCCGGGGTCTGCGTTAGGAGCCGTAATGATATTACCTATTCTTTCGATCGTCGGATGGTGTAGTTCCAGTCTCCGTGGAAGTCATGTCGTGTGATAGGTATGGACTTCTTCTGCTGGTCGGTGAGTTTGATTTTCGTGG
>JALYQB010000786.1 GCA_030856045.1 Actinomycetota bacterium | reverse complement strand
ACTGCGGCGGTTTGGGCTCCCCGCCTGCACGGCGAACCCGGAGGACCTACCTCCATCGCTGGCACAGCACGGTCCGTGTTGCCGACCTCCTACATCGTCGTCACGTTCCTTTCAGGACACACGTGCTCGATCTTGCTCCATTTGCTGGTGCCTGGTGGTAGGTAGCAGACGCTGATCTCGTGCCCCGAGCGTGGAGCGTCGGCCGACGTTGTGAATCGGCCGACGCTGTCACTGCCTCGGATCAGCCCTGCGCGAGCTTTCCGAGCTTGGCCACGCCACCATTGAACCGGTTGACGTCGACCTTTCCCTCGACCCCGTCGACGTGACCGGAGTCGCTGTACTGCCAGAAGGTGTAGTCAGGCCATCCGCCGATTTTGTCCGGCTTGCCTACACCCCACTGGGCGATCCACAACGGATTGTCCTTGAACGCCTTACTGTTGCCGGTGCACTCCTGCCAGAATGCGGGGCTGGTGTAGATGATGGCGTCCCGCTTGGTCGTCTTCTTGACCTTGCCGAGGAAATCCTTGATCCAAGCTTTCATCTGCTTGTGGTTAAGGCCGTAGCAGGTCGAACCGCTGGGGTTGGCTTCCATATCCAGTACGGGGGGCAGGGACTTGCCGTCGTTGCGGTAGTCGACCGTCTTCAGGAAGTGGTTCGCCTGCTTGGCCGCCGAGCTATCCGGTCGTGCGAAGTGGTAGGCACCCCGGAACAGGCCAGCCTTGCTGGCGCCAGCGTACTGGCGGTCGAACAACTCGCTCCTGAAGCTGCTGCCGTCCGTCGCCAGGACAAACGCGAAGTCTCGTCCGTCCTTCTTCACTGCCTTGAAGTCGACGGGGCCGTTGTGGTTGGAGACGTCGATGCCGAGGACTTGCTTGGCGGAGGCATCCACGGCGGCGTGCGCCGCGCTGTTGTCGGCCGCGAGACCGCACAGCAGTGCGGAGGAGGCGAGGAACACAAAGAACCTCTTATGCACATTCATTTCTTTCTCCGGTTTCTCTGGTCAGGACTTCCAGGCGCAGTGAACGTGGCTATCATGCCCAACGTCGCCGGGTCCGAGAATTTCGACGGCGCCGAGATTCGCGCACGTGGCCTCAACCTTGGCGACCTTAGGGTTATCGGCGCTGACCGGTCGGCCGTCAATACGGTCGATGTCGAACGCGGTTCCCGAGTAGTGAAAAGAGTCGGGGTCGTGGTCTCCGCCGGCGATAGCGGTGACCCTGTAGTTGTATTCCTTGCCCAGCGTGACCATGCCTTTGAGCATGTTCTGGTCCAGCTTCACCTTCTTGACCCCGACATCGCTCCATGGGCTGGTGCGCGCCGCCTTGCCCTTGGATGTGTCCTTGATGTTGCGCCGCGCTGTGGAGTTCGGATCGTTCTGGCCGCCGACGTGACTGTTCAGCAACGCGATTCCCTTGTCGTCAAGGATTTGTCCGGCGAGGTCCTTACGGGCAGGTCCCTGGGACACCGCGTTCTCCGCTATTGGCGCCTGCTGTGGTGTGGCCATTGCGACCATTGGCCCGAATGCGGGCGCAGCGGCGATCGCGAGCACCGTAGCCACCCACGCCGTCGATTTATGAGTCATTTCAATTCTCCCTTCTAGCGGTCACCCGGACTGAACCGTTCCGAGATGGACCATTCCGTCACTGGTTCGGGTCTCTACCGCTCCCAGCAGCGCTACCCGTGCCATGACCTTTCATGAGCTCCTCCTCGTGCTCCAGGATTGGCGGTTCGCCTTGGCGGGGCTTCGTGGAAGCCATCCGTCTCGATGGCCCCACCACTGCCTCGGCGGCTCCCGCCACCCACCTTGGAGACCGCTGATCGTTCGGTCCAGGAGTTCGCTACCACGAACGTTTCATCGTTGTTCACCCACCGCTACATTATGATGACGATGAACGTCCTCGTTCATGGTGAAACCGGTAAAGGAGCAGGTCAGGGGATGACTACCGACGGAGCCGACGAGCAGACCCCCGCCGACAGGGCCTTCGCCCGGCACCTCCGCACGCTGCGTGAGCGCGCCGGCACCCCCACCATCGAGGCGATTGCCCGGAAGGCGAGTTGCTCCACGGGCGCGGTGTCGAACGCACTGAACGGGAAGGTTGTGCCCAGCGACCAGGTCGGCGACGCGGTCCTGCGTGCGTTGGGTGATGAACCCGATGAGGCTTGGCGACAAATGCTCATCCGTGCTCGGCCCCCGCGTCGGCGGCGTACGCCAGCAGCTCCCACCTCGATCGCCGGACCCGCCGTTGCGGCCAGCGGCCAGCGAACAGTTCCAACTCCCCCTGCGCGGTGGCGGTTGTCGAAAACAGCACTTTGGTGGACAGCTGCAAGCGCAGTGTTCGGCACTTTGGCAATCGTGACGGTGATAATTGCAGCGAATAGTTCGATGGACCCGCCTAAGAGTGGAGATGCGTCACCGGTAGGTGACGGCCCCTGGCCGTTTACTGTAGGGGACGTAGGGCCACTATGCCTGATAGTTCGATCAGCTGGCGATGAAACAGGTACGCAAGTTGGAAGTACCTCCGAAACTTTGACACTGTGGGCCGATTGTGTGCAGAATACGGGCTTCGACCCACGTCCTGACACGGGGGCTGGACCTCTTTGGTATAGGATTCGATGGCCAACCGACCAACCTGGCAAAGACTTCTTGACCTCATCGCCGGTCGATAGGTATAGAGGGTGGGTATACGCCGGATTCGTCGTACCGTCCGGACATAACGGTCAGTTACCTGAATGCACCAGCGAGTAGTTACCCCATCGCCGGGAGCGCATGGTATTTGGCTCACGTCTTCCGGGAGGCGGGTCAACCGGATCAGACCGACCGTGTCGTTCGCGACGCGGCTACACTATTGCAACCAGATTCAGACAACGCAACGGCCGGGCAGCCGGCAATGTCAGGCTCGTTGCAACTTGCCACCGGTCTGCCAGCCGCCTGCGACTACGACTCCGGGACAGCTTGGCGGTTCTGGAATACGGCTGACGACCACCGTCGACGCCGCCTGACGCGCGCAGAGCAGCACCTGGCCACTGCTCGACAGTCGCGGGTCGAGGGGTTGCTTCGCGAACACGGTGACCGCGCTGCTCGCCGACCGTCCCCTGGCCGCTGTGATCACCGTTGCGGCGCGTTCCGCGACATCCCGTGTCGCAGAACGCACCACGACACCAATCAAGGGCGAATTGGCTCCCTCCCTGGGCACTGAAACGCGACAAGGCTCCATGTCGCGGTCGGTGGGGGCTTCCGGACAGCGACAAGGCTCCATGTAGCTGGCGGTGCGGGGTCGGTCGTCGCCCACGTGCAACGTGAGGCGCCGGGCCAGCGGGTCCACCGTCGCCGGGCAGCGCACGCCAACACCCGGCCCGGTGGGTGAGCACCGTCACTGTGCTCGGCGTTCCCGGTGTCCGGCGGGGGGAGCTACTGGCCGGTAACATTGGGCCGTGGTCAACGCCACGGTGCCGCGCTACCGCAGGTCGTGGCAGGGTTCAGGAAACCGTTCCGCAGGAGGTCGAAAAGGACCATGAACATCGTCGTGCTGATCAAGCAGGTGCCGGACACCTACTCCGAGCGCACGCTGCACACCTCCGACCACACCCTCGACCGCGGGTCCGCGGACGCCGTGCTCGACGAGATCAACGAGCGCGCCATCGAGGAGGCGCTGAAGCTCAAGGAGACCGGTGACGCCGAGGTCACCGTGGTGTGCATGGGTCCCGCCCGCGCCAGCGACGCCATCCGTAAGGCGCTCTCGATGGGCGCCGACAAGGCCGTGCACCTGTCCGACGAGGCACTGCACGGCTCGTGCGCGGTGCAGACCGCCAGAGCGCTCGCCAAGGTCATCGGCACGCTCGGCGACGTCGACCTCGTGCTCGCCGGGAACGAGGCCACCGACGGCACCATCGGCGCCGTGCCGTCGATGATCGCCGAGGTGCTCGGCCTGCCGGACCTCACGCACGCCCGCACGATCACCGTGGACGGGACGACGATCACCGTCGAGCGCGAGACCGACGACGCCGTCACCACGCTGCAGGCGAGCCTGCCCGCCGTCGTCAGCGTCGGCGAGAAGATCAACGAGCCGCGGTACCCCTCGTTCAAGGGGATCATGGCCGCGAAGAAGAAGCCGGTGACGACGATGACCCTGGCCGACGCCGGCATCGACCCGAGCGAGGTCGGCCTCGCGAACGCCACCACGACCGTCTCCGACTCCAAGCCCCGCCCGCCGCGCGAGGCCGGCCAGGTCGTGACCGACGAGGGCGACGGCGGCGCGAAGCTCGTCGAGTACCTCGTCGGCCAGAAGCTCATCTGATCCGCCACCCGAAACCACTCCGCCACCCGAACGACTAGAGAGGAACCGGTCATGGCAGAGGTCCTGGTCCTCGTCGACCACGAAGGCGGCGAGATCAAGAAGGGCAGCTACGAGATGCTCACCGCAGCTGCGAAGCTCGGTGAGCCGAGCGCGGTGGTGGTCGGCACGCCCGGCACCGCCGCCGGGTTCACCGACGGCCTGGCGCGGTACGGCGCCGCCAAGGTCTACGTCGCCGAGTCCGACGAGGCGGCCGACTACGTGACGGCGCCGTCGGTGAACGTCCTCGCTGCGCTCGTCGAGTCCACGCAGCCCGCCGCGGTGCTCATCGCCACTACGGCGGACGGCAAGGAGATCGCGGGCACGCTGGCGGTGCGCACCGGCAACGGGCTGCTCTCCGACGTCGTGGACCTGGCCGACGACGCCGCGGTGACCCACTCGGTGTTCGGTGGCGGCTACCTCGCGCACTCGAGGGCCACCACGTCGACGCCGATCATCACCGTGCGGGGCGGCTCCCTCGATGCGGTGGAGTCGGCGGGCGCCGCCGCCCAGGAGACCGTCGAGGTCCCCGCCGTCGACACCACCCGCACGGCCAGGATCACCGGCCGCAAGCCCGTCGAGGGCGGCGACCGGCCGGACCTCACCGAGGCCTCCGTCGTCGTCTCCGGGGGTCGCGGCGTCGGGTCGGCCGAGAAGTTCGGGGTCGTCGAGCAGCTGGCGGACGCCCTCGGCGCCGCCGTGGGTGCGTCCCGGGCCGCGGTCGACTCCGGTTACTACCCGCACCAGTTCCAGGTCGGGCAGACCGGCAAGACCGTGTCGCCGCAGCTGTACGTGGCGCTCGGCATCTCCGGCGCCATCCAGCACCGCGCGGGCATGCAGACGTCGAAGACGATCATCGCGGTGAACAAGGACGCCGAGGCACCGATCTTCGAGATCGCCGACTTCGGCGTGGTGGGCGACCTGTTCACGATCGCCCCCCAGCTGGCCGAGGAAGCCGCCAAGCGCAAGGGCTGAACGCTGGCACCGGGGGTTCACGGAGCGTGCACCGTACGGTCACGCCGGTGTCGTCGCCACGGAGGTTGGGGGCGTTAGACCGGCCCCATGAGCATCTCGCAGCTGCTGGTGAGCACCCCCGCGCGCAGCGACACCGGCCGATACTCGCTGCTCGTTGCCCGGACCGACAACGAGATCCGCGCCGCGCAGCGGCTTCGGCATCGGGTCTTCGCGGGCGAGATGGGTGCCGTGCTGCACTCTCGACACCCCGGCCTGGACGTCGACGCCTTCGACGAGCACTGTGACCATCTGCTGGTGCGCGAGGACCGTACTGGCGAGATCGTCGGCACCTACCGGATGCTGGCGCCGGAGCGCGCCCGGCAGGCCGGCGGGCTGTACTGCGACACCGAGTTCGACGTCTCGGCACTGGACGGGCTGCGCGCGGAGCTGGTGGAGACCGGCCGGTCCTGCGTGGACCCGGAGCACCGCTCGGGCGCGGTCGTGAGCCTGGTGTGGGCCGGTATCGCGCGGTACATGCTGCTCACCGGTCACCGGTGGCTGGTCGGCTGTGGATCGGTCCCGCTGCGGAACCCGGGGCAGCCCGACGGGGCCTGTGCCGCCGGGGTGTGGGACGTGGTCCGGGTGCGGCACCTCGCTCCGGACGGGTACCGGGTGCACCCGCACCGGCCGTGGGACACCGCCGCGGCTCCCCGCCCGGACCGCGCCGTCCTGCCGCCGCTGCTGCGCGGGTACCTCCGGCTCGGTGCCCGGGTGTGCGGGCCGCCGGCACACGACCCGGACTTCGGGGCCGCGGACTTCCTGGTGCTGCTGGACCTGGAGGCGATGGACCCGCGCTACGCCCGGCACTTCCTGGGTGCCGGCGCGTGACGCACCCGTGGACACCCGTGTCGCCGTGCGGGGACGGGTGCCTCCCGCCGGCGGGGTCGGTGCCCACCGTGGGCGCGGCGCGCCGGGTGCTGCGCCTGCTCACCGCGGCAGCCGCGATGGTCGTGATCGCCGGTGTGCTGGGGACCCTGCCACTGCGTTCTCCGAGTGCCCGGGAGCGGTCCCTGCGCTGCTGGTTCCAGGTCCTGCTCGCCGCGCTGCAGGTGCGCACGGAGGTGCGTGGCGACACCCGTTTCGCGCCGCGAGGGGTGCCGGTGCTGGTGGTCAGCAACCACGTGTCGTGGCTGGACGTGCTCGCGCTGGGCGCGGTGCAGCCGCTGCGCATGGTGGGCAAGAGCGAGGTGCGGGACTGGGCGCTCGTCGGCGTGCTGGCCCGCTGGGCGGGGACCCTGTTCGTCGACCGGGAGCGGCTCTCGGCGCTGCCGGGCACGGTCGCCGAGCTCACCGACGCGCTGCGGGCGGGGTCCGCGGTCGCAGCCTTCCCCGAAGGCACCACGTACTGCGGGGGCCGGGGCGGGAAGTTCCGGCCCGCCGTGTTCCAGGCCGCGCTCGACGCGGGTGCCGTCGTGCGGCCGGTCGCGCTGCGCTACCGGCTGGAGCACTCGGGTGGGCCCACGACCGTCGCGTCGTTCGTCGGGAGCGCCACGCTGTGGCAGTCGGTCGGCGTGGTGGCCGGGGTGCGCCGGCTGGTGGTGGAGGTCCGGCTGCTGCCGGCCCTCGACGTGCACTCCGATCGCCGGGCCCTCGCCGCGGCCGCGAGCGCGGCGGTGCACGCCGTGACGGAACCGCCGCGGCGCGAACCGCCGATCCTGCACACGATCATCGTTCCGGGTCGACGGGTGACGGGAGCGGCGCCGTGCCGCAGCGCTTGACGCGGCAGCACCTCGCGGACGCGACGGTTTTCCTGCGCGAGTTCGTCCGGTCACCGCTGCTGACGGCCTCGGTGGCCCCCAGCTCGAGGGTGCTCGCCGACCACATCGCCGCCTCGGTGCCGCCGCGGGGGGACCCGGTCGTCGTGGAGCTCGGACCCGGGACGGGCACGATCACCGCGGCGATCCAGCGCCGCCTCGGTGGCCGGGGCCGGCACCTGGTGATCGAGCTCAGCCCCCGGCTGGCCGCCGTGGTGGGGCAGCGGTGCCCGGAGGTGGAGGTGATCTGCGCCGACGTGGCCGAGCTGCCCGGGATCCTCGCCGAGCGCCGGCTGAGCGCCGACACCATCGTCAGCGCCCTGCCCTGGGCAGCGCTGCGCGCCACCCACCCGCGGTCGCTGCCGAGCGTGCTCGCCGACGTCCTGACCGGGGACGGCGTGCTCTGCCAGCTGGGATACGCGGCGACCCGGTACGCGCCACCGGCCCGGCGGCAGCTGGCCGACCTGCGCTCGGCATTCGAGCAGGTACACATCAGCCGCCCAATCTGGCGCAACCTCCCCCCCGCCCTCACCTACCTGGCCCGCCGCCCGGGACGCCGCTCGTGAACTGTCACATGGAGCCATGTGGCAGTCAGCAGGACGCGAAAACTGCCACATGGCTCCATGTGGCAGGCCGAAGTGCGCGATCGGAGGAGGCGATGGCGATCGTGGCCGGCAATCGCGCCGTACGCTGGATCCGATGACCTACCTCGACCACGCGGCCACCACCCCGATGTTGCCGGAGGCGGCCGCGGCGATGAGCGAGGCGCTGTCCACCCTGGGCAACGCCTCCTCGCTGCACACCTCCGGCCGCCGCGCCCGGCGCACTGTCGAGGAGAGCCGTGAGACGGTGGCCGCCGCGCTCGGCGCCCGGCCGTCGGAGGTGGTGTTCACCGGGGGTGGCACCGAGAGCGACAACCTGGCCGTCAAGGGTCTCTACTGGTCGCGGCGCGCGGCCGATCCCCGCCGCCGCCGGATCCTGGCCTCGGTCGTGGAGCACCACGCCGTGCTGGACGCGGTGTCCTGGCTGGTGGAGCACGAGGGCGCCGAGGTCAGCTGGCTCGAGGCGGACGCGCGCGGCCGGGTGACACCCGACGTGCTGCGCGCCGCGCTGGAGAGCGATCCCGCGTCCGCTGCGCTGGTGAGCGTGATGTGGGCGAACAACGAGGTCGGCACCGTGCAGCCGGTGCGCGAGCTGGCCGCGATCGCCGCCGAGCACGGCGTGCCGCTGCACACCGACGCGGTGCAGGCCGTGGCGCAGCTTCCGGTGCACTTCACCGCGTCCGGGGCGGCGGCGCTCACGATGACCGCGCACAAGCTCGGTGGCCCCTACGGCGTCGGGGTGCTGCTGCTCGGCCGGGAGGTGGCGGCCACCCCGCTGCTGCACGGTGGGGGGCAGGAGCGCGACGTGCGCTCGGGCACCCTCGACGTGCCGGCGATCGTCGGGTTGGCCACCGCGGTGCAGCACGCGGTCACCGCGCAGCCGTGGAGCGCTCAGCGGCTCGCGGCGCTGCGCGACGACCTGGTGGCCGGCGTCCTCGCGCGGGTGCCGGACGCGGTGGTCAACGGTGACCCGGATCTGGACCTGGTGGCCGGCGGCCCGTCGCGGCTGCCCGGCAACGCGCACCTGACCTTCCCCGGCTGCGAGGGCGACTCGCTGCTCATGCTGCTCGACGCCCGCGGCGTGGAGTGCTCGACCGGTGCGGCGTGCACCGCCGGGGTGGCCCAGCCGTCGCACGTGCTGCTCGCGATGGGTGCCTCGCCGTCCGCGGCCCGGGGGTCGCTGCGGTTCTCCCTCGGACACACCTCGACCAGCGCGGACGTCGACGCGCTGCTCGACGTGATCGAGCCGGTGGTCTCCCGGGCCCGGGGCGCCGGCGCCCGCCGGGTGGCGGTCTCGGGAACCCGATGAGGGTCTTGGCTGCGATGAGCGGCGGGGTGGACTCCGCGGTGGCCGCCGCGCGGGCCCACGACGCGGGCCACGAGGTGGTGGGTGTGCACCTGGCGCTGTCCGCCCAGCCGGGCACGCTGCGCACCGGCGCGCGGGGCTGCTGCTCGAAGGAGGACGCCCGCGACGCCGCCCGCGCCGCCGACGTGCTGGGCATCCCGTTCTACACCTGGGACCTCGCCGAGCGGTTCAGCGCCGACGTCGTCGACGACTTCGTCGCGCAGTACGCGGCCGGGCGCACCCCGAACCCGTGCCTGCGGTGCAACGAGA
>JALYQB010000783.1 GCA_030856045.1 Actinomycetota bacterium | reverse complement strand
GTGTTAGAGCCGTTGCGTCCGAACCTGCCCTCGGGCCTCGCGGACCCCCTCACCCTCGACGCCGTCGCTGACCTGCTACGTGTCACTCGGAACGACGCCGGCCACCCGACCAGCGTGCAGATCGACGAGGACACGGCGCGTACGCACCTCGCGGTCGCAGGCGGTTACCTCGGGAAGATGACCGAGCTCCGCAAGCACTTTGAGGCCCTCGCCACTCAGGGCAGCACGGCCGCTAGCACCCCCACGACCGGGACACCCGGCTAGCGCTGGAGAGCCTAGCCGGGCGCAGGCGCGATGAGCTCCACGGTCGGAAAGTAGGTGCGGTAGCGCGCAGCATCGCGGGTGAGCAACCGCAGGCCGAGTACCGCGGCGTGCGCTCCGATGAAGAAATCCGGCAGCGTCTTGATCCGTGCGCCACCGCGACGGCGGTAGGTGACATGGCAGCGTCCGGCCAGGAAGGCGGCCGGCCAGGGAACCTCCGCCCGCAGGAAGACCGTGCCGTCCAACGCGGCGTCGACCTCCTCGACGGTCTCGTAGCTCGCCGAGACCTCGGCGTAGATGATCGGGTTGATCAGTAGCGGACCCTCGTCGGCCGCCCATGCGAGTGCGTCCTCCGACCACCCCGCCCAGACTGGATCGTCGCGTGCCACGTCTAGCAGCACGTTCGAGTCCACCAGCGTCGCGACCTCAGTCGTCACGCAGCAGCGCCATCAGCTCGTCGGTGCTCATGTCCAGCTGAGCCGTCGCCGTGCCGCGCAACCGGGCGACCACGCGACGACCACGCGTCGGCGAGCCGGCGGCGCGCACGATCTTGGCGCCGTCCCCGTCGACGACGACGTCGATCTCGTCCCCCGGGTGCAGGTTGAGCTCCTCCCGCACCTGCTGGGGGATCGTGATCTGTCCCTTGCTGGTGATTCGCACGCAGTAAGAATAACACCATTCTTACCGTACAGCCTCTCAGGGTCGCTGCTGCGCGGGCAAGGTCCCCTCGGCCATCCGCCGCGCGACAGTCCGGCGGACGTACAGCAGAAAGCCCCACACGACGCAGAAGAACAGGCCGGTGACGCCCAGTGCGGGGTGCGCGAACCAGCCCAGCACCATCGCGACCTGCAGGGCGAGTGCCAGTGCCAAACCCCACGGCCGGCGCTGCAGCCCGGACGCCACCACCATCGCCACCGCGAGCAGCCCCGTGTACCAGCCGCCCGCCGTGCCCAGCCCGCCCCCGAGGCGGCCCACCACCAGTAGGGCAAGACCGACGACGATCGCCTCCATCACCAGGGTGCCGGCGAAGACGCCGCGCAGCCCCCGCCACGGATCCGGTGCAGTCACGCCGGGTCCCGGCCGAACAGCGTGCGGGAGTCTCCCACCACGACCACCGAACCGGTGATCACCACCCCCCCGCCGGAGAGCGGCTCGTCCCCGCTCTCGACATCCTCGGCGGCGACCACCGCCGCCTCGATCGCGTCGTCGAGCCGGGCCTCGACGCGCAGCCGGTCCTCCCCGAACACCTCCCGCGCGGCGGCGGCGAGGTCGTCGAGTGCCATCGCGCGCGGCGACGACATCGCCGTCACGACGACCTCGTCGGCCACCGGCTCCAGCTCGCCGAGGATCCCGCGGACGTCCTTGTCCCGCATCGCGGCGACCACCAGCACCACCCGGCGGAACGTGAACTCCTCGCGCAGCGCGGTGGCCAGCGCCCGGGCGCCGTGCGGGTTGTGCGCGGCGTCGAGGAAGACGCTCGGCGCGGTGCGCACCCGCTCCAGCCGGCCCGGCGCCGTCACCCCCGCGAATGCCTCGCGGACGGAGTCGACGTCGAGCCGCCGATCGGCCCCCGCGCCGAAGAACGCCTCCACCGCGGCGAGTGCGAGCACCGCGTTGCGGGCCTGGTGCGCCCCGTGCAGCGGCAGGAACACCTCGTCGTACACCCCGCCGAGCCCCTGCAGGCGGAGCTGCTGACCGCCGACGGCGATGTCGCGGGAGAGCACGCCGAACTCCATGCCCTCCCGCGCGACCGTGGCGTCGACCTCGATGCAGCGCTGCGCGAGCACCCGCGCGATCTCGGGTGGCTGCTCGGCGAGCACCGCGACCGACCCCGGCTTGATGATCCCCGCCTTCTCCGCAGCGATGGCAGCCACCTCGGAGCCCAGGTACGCGACGTGGTCCACGCCGATCGGGGTCACCACCGCGACCTGCGCATCCGCGACGTTCGTGGCGTCCCACCGCCCGCCCAGTCCCACCTCCAGCACCGCTGCCTCGACCGGGGCGTCCGCGAACGTGGCGAACGCCATGGCGGTGAGCACCTCGAACTTGCTCATCGCCACGTCGCCGCCGCCGTCCACCAGCGACACGTACGGCGCGATGTCCCGGTAGGAGTCCACGTAGGACTGCGGCCCGACCGGCGAGCCGTCGATGCTGATCCGTTCGGTGGCCTGCTGCAGGTGCGGGCTGGTGTAGCGGCCCACCCGCAG
>JALYQB010000781.1 GCA_030856045.1 Actinomycetota bacterium | reverse complement strand
TGCACCGCCCGACCAGGAACAGGTCTGCCCAATCTGCCGGTCGGACCAGCCCCAGCGGCGCCTGCGGTGACCGTCCATCCCGCCGACACTGCGACAGCGGTCCCGGTGCCGGAATCGACGGACACCGGGGTTTGCTGCTGGCGTCGTGCTGTTCATGCGGACGACGGTGGAGATCACCGATGCGCAGCACCGCGCCCTGAGCACGGTGGCCCGGAGCCGCGGCGACGAACCCAACGGGTGCTGGTGGCCCGCGGTGGGCATGAGATGCCGGAGGCGGCCGGGGTGGACACGGCGCCGAGGGTGTAGCGGCCACTGGTGCCCACCGGTGATCCATACACCGACTCGCCGTGCTCCCCGCCTCGATCGACCCAGCACGCGAGACCGCGCCGCGGCGCAGACCACCACATGGCTGGCGGTACCGCGCACATCCGGTTTGCAGCTGGGTTGCGCATCCTCGCGCTCCAGTACCTGGGCCTGTTCGCTTCCCCCAGACGAGTGAGAGGTCGATGGGGGCAGTATCACTGCTGCCGCGGCACGGCTCTACCTCTGGAGAACAGTCAAGATTCAGCGAGCTTGCCAGAGCGCGCGACCTTCTCATGGATTCGGTGAGGAAAAAACATGTCCGCACAATCCTTGATCGAATGCTTCACGGCGAATGCGCGTCGGGTTCCGGACGCGCCCGCGCTGGTCTGGAAGGACACCTCGGTCAGCTACTCGCAACTGCACGCCCGAGCGATCCAGGTGAGCGCCCGGATCGCCTCGATGGACATCGGCCACGCGCCGATCGGTGTGCTCACCGCCAAGTCCCCGGACTCCGTCGCACTTGTTCTCGGCTGCCTGATGGCGGGATGCTCGTTCGTGCTTCCGTCGGCGACACTGGCCCGGACCACCCGTGAGAAGTTGTTCGCGCAGGTCGGTTGCGTGGCCGTGCTGTCCGAACAGGACGTCGATCTGGGCGCGACGGGTCAGGCAGCAGCGCAGCCGGCGCTCACACCGGATTCCGCCCGCGTCACGTTCATGCTGACGACGTCGGGCTCCACCGGGACCCCTAAGGTCGTGCCACTCACCGAAGGCGCAATCGACCGGTTCACCGACTGGGCGGGCGAGCAGTTCGGTTTGCGACAGCATTCGCGGGTGCTCAACTACAGCCCGCTCAACTTCGATCTTTGTCTGCTGGACGTGTGGGCGACGCTCAAGCACGGTGGATGCGTCATACTGGTCGATCCCGATCGCGCAACCGATTCCGGCCACCTACACGAATTGCTCGGCAGCAACGAGGTGGAGCTGATCCAAGGGGTGCCGATGCTGTTCCAGTTGCTCGCCGACGCCGCCGCGACGACCGGCGGCGTGAGCTACCGGAGCGTGCGTGACGTAATAGTCACCGGCGACACGATCTCAGCCGGCTGCCTGGCCACACTGCCTGCCCTGTTCCCGAACGCGCGGCTGTACGACATCTACGGCTGCACCGAGACCAACGACAGCCTCATGCACGAGATCGACCCGACCACCCTGCCCACCGGGAAGATCCCGCTCGGACTACCGCTACCGGGTGTGCGGACCCTGCTGGTCGACGAGGACGGCGGGGTAGTGGACGGGGCAGGCACGGGTGAGCTGTACGTGTGGACCCCGTTCCAGGCGGCCGGCTACCTCGATCCCGGGCTCGACGAGGGCCGGTTCGCCGAGCACCCCCACCGCGCGGACGGCAGCCGGTACTTCCGCAGCGGCGACCTGGTCCACCGCGACGTCGACGGCACGCTGACCCTGGTGGGCCGCAACGACTTCCAGGTGAAGGTGCGTGGCGTACGGACCAACATCGCCGAGGTCGAGCTGGCCATGAGCGAGCACGACGATGTCGCCGAGGTGGTCGTGGTCGCCATGCCGGATCCCCTCGCGGGTCATCTCCTGCACGCCGAGGTGCGCAAGGCCCCCGGCGCCGAGCTCAACAGCCTGGTGCTGCGCCGGTTCTGCGCCGAACGTCTTCCACGCACCTCGATCCCGTCGACCATGCGGATCTCCGACGACCCGCTGGCAAGGACCTCCACCGGCAAACCAGACCGGCAACTGCTCATTCGCACCATCACCGAGAGGCGCAGAGGATGAATCGCATCCGAGAGATCACGAAGTTCGTCATCGAGGAATTCCTACCCGACGTCGCCGCCGGCGAGCTGGGCGCCGACTACGACCTGTTGGCAGGTGGCGTCATCGACAGCCTCGGCCTGCTGAAGGTCATCGCCTGGCTGGAGGAACGCTTCGAGCTCGCCATTGACGATGTCGAGCTTGCCCCGGACAGCTTCCGCACCGTCGCGGCCATCAACGACTTCGTCGAGCGCGCACAGCAGCCCGCGGAAGTAGGCTGACATGCACGACCTGGTCGACGCACTGGTCAATCGACGCCGCGCGGTCGAGCCGGACATGTGCCGGTCGTTCTGGGCTCGCCTGCAGAACGAGCAGGTCGACCGGGCGGAGGCAGCGGCACTGCTGGCCGCGCTGTCCACGAGGATGCCGGATCCCGACACGGTGGTCACGTTCCTCGCCTCGCTCCACGAGCGGAGGCAGGTGCCCGGGGTCGGTTTCCCCCGGGCGGCGAACATCGTCGGAACCGGCGGTGGGCCGGGCACGTTCAACATCTCCACGGCGGCCGCGTTCGTGGCTGCGGCGATGGGCGTCCGGGTGGTCAAGACTGGTTCGCGGGCGAACTCGGGAAAGGTCGGCTCGATCAACCTGCTCGACCGGCTCCACATCTCGCCGGCCCGCTCCTACGACGAGGTCGGCGAGCGGCTCGACGAATTCGGCATCGCGTTCGTCGGCTACTTCGTCTACCCGGTCGAGCTGACGAGGCTGGCCCGCACGGTGCTGCCACTGGACATGCGCACCATCGGGCGGTTCGTGAACACGGTGGGCCCCTTCCTCGCAGCCATCCAGGTGTCCGCCCAGGTCACCGGTGTGTCCGACCGTGCGAACCTGCCGACCATGCGCAGGCTGGCCGACAGCAGGCAGGGCACGCGGGTCTGGTTGTGCAGCAACGAACTCGGCGCGGATGAGCTGCTCAGCTGTGCTGCGAACCAGATATACGACACCGACACCGGCGAGTTCGTCGTCCGGCCACAGGAGCTGGGCGTCGGCGGAGGCGACCTGTCCGACCTGCGCGGCGCACCCCAGGACGACCAGCTGATCCCGCACTTCCAGGCGCTGCTCGCCGGTCGCGCTCCGCATCCCGCCGTGGCCACGGTGTGCCTCAACGCGGCCGCGCTCGCGGTGGCCGTCGGCACGGTGCCCGACCTCGCTACCGGCGTCCGCGATGCGCGAGCGGTCGTGCACGACGGTGCCGCGGCGGAACTCCTCACCCGAATGCGCGAGCGGGCACCGGCCGAGGTGAGTGCACGTGGGTGACACCGGCCGAACGCAGGCAGCGCAACGGTTCTTCGCCGACCGGCAGGTAGGCGACCAGGGGTTGGCGCTGTTCCTCAATGCGGGGGACCCGCCGCTGGCGGTGCTGCGCGACGTGGTTCAGGCGCTCGACGAGCTCGGCGTGGATTGCCTGGAACTGGCGGTTCCGTTCCCCCACTCGTTCACCGACGGGCCGGTGGTCCGCCGATCGGCGATGCGGGCCCTCGACGTCGGTGTCGGCCTGCCCGAGGTGCTCCAGTTCCTGGGGGATGTCCGTAGTGGACTCCGACGGCTCAGGATCGCGCTGCTCGCCGACTGGGGCCATACGGTCAAGCCTGACCCGATCGGGGAGTTCGTCGCGAGGGTCAGCGACTCGGCGGCCGACGGCGTGCTGCTGCACGGTCTGCCACCGCGCCTGCGGGCACGCTACTACGCCGCCGCGGCCGATCGGGCCCTGCCGGTGGTGACCACCTGTTACCCCAGCTCCACGGGTGAGGTGCGGCTGGAGTCGGCCGCGCACGCGTCCGCTTACCTGTATCTGGTGGCCCACTACGGCAGGAGCGGGTCTCGGCCACAGGGTGGGTTCGATGCTCTCGGCGCGACGATCCACGGCCTGCGAGCGCACACCCGGGCGCCGATCGCGGTCGGCTTCGGTGTGCGGTCTCGCGCCGATCTGCAGGCGCTCGCCGGGATCGGCGCGGACGCGGCGGTGATCGGCAGCGCCGCCGTCGAATGCGTCGAACGTGCCGTTACCGGGAACGGTGATCCGATCAGTGAGCTGGCCGGTTTCGTCCGCGCCCTGCGGGCAGCCGCACGGCCGGCGGGCCATGAACATGTCCCGTTTCGCGCACAGCATGTGTTCGAGCACGACCAGGTCGAATCGAAATGAGAGAACAATGATCATACGAAAGCTCGATGAGGTCCCGTGTGTTGACTGGGGCAACGGCGTGAGCAGGCGATTCCTGCTCGGCTCGGACGGTATGGGATATACGGTGACCGACACGATCGTCCTCGCCGGCACGAAGTCGCGCCTGGAGTATCGCAACCACCTCGAGGCCTGCTACTGCATCGAGGGCAAGGGTGAGGTCGTGGACACCGACGGGAACCGGCATCCGATCGAGCCGGGCACCCTGTACGCCCTGGACCGCCACGACGCGCACTTCCTGATCGCTGCTCCGGACCACGATATGCGGCTGGTCTGCGTCTTCTCGCCCGCGCTGCGCGGCGACGAGCGCCACAGCCTCGACTCCACCGAGTTCTCACACTACTGAGTTCTCACACTACTGCTGAGTTCTCACACTACTGAGTCGGCGAGCGGCAACAGCCGTGGCCGAGGCCGAACCCACACTGGGAGCAGGAAAATGATCAGTTGGAACTCTGATCAGCAGGCGCTGCGCACCGGGCTGGCTGAGTGGTTCGGCGCCCTGAGCGCCGGCCACGTCGAACAGGACGCCACGGGCGGTTTCCCCTGGGAGAAGTGGAAACTGATCCAGGAGTGCGGCATCCTGCGGCTGCCCTTCGATGAGCAGTGGGGCGGCCTCGGTCAGGATCTGCTCACGACGATGTACCTGCTCGAGGGCCTCGGCCACGGCTGTCGCGACGGTGGGCTGAACTTCTCGGTGTCGACCCATATGGTCAGCACCGGGATTCCGGTACAGCGGTTCGGATCCGCCGGGCTCAAGCAGCGTTACCTCCCTGCGCTCTGCGACGGGGACCGGATCGGGGCGCACGCCATCACCGAACCCGCCGGCGGTTCGGACGCACTCGCGATGCGCACGAGGGCGGTCCGCGACGGTGACCACTATGTACTCACCGGTAGCAAGACCTTCGTCAGCAACGGGCCGGTGGCCGACCTGTTCGTGGTCTATGCCCGCACCCATCCCGACGGCGGTCCACTGGGGATCACGGCGTTCCTCGTCGAGCGCGGCACTCCCGGTTTCGACATCGGAAACCCGATCCCCAAGATGGGGCTGAGAACCTCCCCGCTGACCGAGCTGTACTTCGATGAGTGTCGGGTACCGGCGACCAACGTGGTCGGCAGGGCGGGTGGCGGCTTCCTGGTGCTCGACTTCGTGATGAAATGGGAGATTCTCTGCTCCTTCGTCATCAATCTCGGCGAGATGCGTCACCGCTTCGAGCGGTGTGTCGACTATGCGCGTGAGCGCAGGCAGTTCGGCGCACCAATCGGTTCGTTCCAGAGTGTCTCCCACAAGATCGCCGACATGAAGATCGGCGTCGAAACCGCGTCGAAGTGGTTGTACCACACCGCGGTCAAGGTGATGGCAGGAGAGAATGTCACCACTGACATGGCCATCACCAAGCTGGTGACCAGCGAGAACAACGTGGCGTCCGCGATGGCCGCGGTCCAGATCTTCGGCGGCAACGGGTACATGGTCGAGTACGGCCTGGAGAAGGACCTGCGCAACGCCGTCGCCGGTACCATCTACTCCGGGACGTCGGAGATTCAGCGCAACCGCATCGCGTCGATGCTCGGACTCTAACCGACTGGAGCTGACACACATGGCCATCACCGCAGCTGATCTTCAGCCGACCGAGTTCCTCGACCACGAGTCCGACGGGGTGCGGGACTTCATCCGAAGGACGCTGCCGGGCACGGACCTCAGCCCGACCGAGAGCGCGGTCGCGCTCTACTACGCGGTACGGGACCGGATCCGTTACGAGGTGTACGGGGCCGACCTGTCCAGGACCGGGCTGCGCGCCAGTCAGGTCCTGCGCGCCAGGTCGGGAATGTGCATCCACAAGTCGGTGCTCTATGCCGCCTGCCTGCGCGCGACGGGCGTGCCGAGCAGGCTCGTGTTGACCGACGTGCGTAACCACCTGGCCTCGCAGCGGCTGCGCGAGCTCGTGGGGGGCGACGTGTTCCGCTTCCACTGCCTCACCGCCGTTCACACCGGGCGGGGTTGGGTCAGGGCCACTCCGGTGTTCAACAAGACGCTGTGCCGGCTGTACGGAATCACCCCACTGGACTTCGACGGGACCAGGGACAGCCTGTACCACCCATTCGACTGTGACGGAAGGCAGCACATGGAGTTCCTGCACCACCATGGCGAGTTCGCCGACCTGCCCTACAACTTGGTGATCAACGGCCTGTGGGCTGCACACCCACGGGTCTTCGCGGACGCCGAGCACCTCGCCGAGGGCTCGCTCGTCGCCGACGCGACGGTCGAGTCGAGTAACCGCTAGGCCGGCACGATCCCACCCCGCCAACCGCACGGAGCAGGAAATGGTCAACCAGATCAAGTACGTGCTCGACGAGAACGACATCCCGCGCACCTGGTACAACCTCGCCGCGGATCTGCCGACCCTCGATCCGCTGCTGCACCCGGGCACCGGTGAGGAGATCGTCGTCGACGACCTCCTGTCGATCATGCCCGCGGAAGTCGCGCGACAGGAACTCAGCCGCGAGCGCGAGATCGAGATCCCCGAGCCGGTCCGGCAGATCTACGCGCAGTGGCGCCCGTCGCCGCTGTTCCGCGCGCGCAGGCTCGAACGCGTTCTCGACACCCCGGCGCGGATTTACTACAAGTACGAGGGTGGCAGCCCGGCGGGTAGCCACAAGCCCAACACCGCGGTCGCGCAGGCCTTCTACAACAAGGACGCGGGCATCACGCGGCTGGCGACCGAGACCGGCGCCGGGCAGTGGGGTTCGTCGCTGGCCCTGGCCGGCGCGCTGTTCGACCTACAGATCCAGGTCTACATGGTCAAGGTCAGCGTCCACCAGAAGCCCTACCGCAAGCTCCTGATGGAGACCTACGGTGCGCGGTGCGTCGCGAGCCCGAGTACCGAGACAGCGGCCGGCCGGGCGATCCTCGCCGAGGACCCGGACTGCTCCGGCAGCCTGGGCATCGCGACCTCGGAGGCGCTCGAGGTGGCACTGAACGACCCGGAGACGAACTATGCGGGCGGCAGTGTGCTCAACCACGTGCTGTTGCACCAGACTGTGATCGGTCAGGAGGCCCTCAAACAGATGGCCCTGGCCGAGGACTACCCGGACGTGCTGGTCGGCTGCGCAGGCGGCGGCAGCAACCTCGGTGGCCTGACCTTCCCGTTCATCGGCGAGCGGCTGCGCAACGGCCGCGACGTCCGGGTCATCGCTGCGGAGCCCGCGGCCTGCCCGACCATGACCAGGGGGCGGCTCGCCTACGACTTCGGTGACACCGCGGGACTGACCCCGCTGTTGCGCATGCACACCCTCGGCCACACCTTCGTTCCGCCGTCCTTCCACGCCGGCGGCCTGCGGTACCACGGCATGGCCCCATTGGTCAGTGCAGCGCTGACGGAGAACCTGATCGAGGCGGTCACTGTGCAGCAGACCCACTGCTTCTCCGCGGGGGTGACGTTCGCCAGGTCCGAGGGCATCGTGCCCGCGCCCGAGTCGACCCACGCCATCGCGGTCGCCATCCGCGAAGCCTTGCGCTGCAAGGAGGAAGGCCGCGGCGAGGCGATCCTGTTCGGCCTGTCCGGGCACGGGCATTTCGACCTGACCGCCTACGAGGAGTACCTGTCGGGCGCGCTGCAGGACGAGCCCTACGACCAGGAGCAGCTGGA
This sequence comes from Actinomycetota bacterium, assembly GCA_030856045.1. GTDB lineage: Bacteria > Actinomycetota > Actinomycetes > Mycobacteriales > Pseudonocardiaceae > JALYQB01. The sequence goes on along the minus strand of JALYQB010000781.1, from coordinate 32,132 downwards.
CGCCGCTCTGGCCAAGCTTCCCGGCCTCATCGATGCGTAATCAGACCGGATCGCCGCGGCGAGGGTGGCGCCGCGGGATGCTGAAGATCTGCGGCGCCACCCGCCTCCCGGACATCGACCTGCTTGCGGCTGCGGAGGTGGATCTGGTCGGGCTCTGGCACGGCGTGCCGGGTGGCCATGCCGAACTCGACACCGCCCGACTGGCCACGCTGTCCGACGCCGCGACCCGGACCGGCACGCTGACGCCGGTGCTCGTCACCCTGGCCGGCAGGCCCGAGACCCTCGCGGCGGCAGTGGACATCTCCGGGATCCGGACCGTCCAGCTGCACGGCTACCAGCCGCCGGGCTTGGTGCGCGAGCTCAAGAGCGAGGTCCCGGTCCTGACGGTGGTCAAGGTGCTGCACGTGCGACATGGCTGGTGCCCGGAGCGGCCGCTGATCCGCTCGTACGAGCGGGCCGGCGTCGACGTCTTCCTTTTCGACGCGGTCGGCGCCGACGGCCGTATCGGCAGCACGGCGCAGCCGCTCGATCCCGCCGTCGTGCTCGACCTCGCCGCGTTGATCAACGTGCCGTTCCTCCTGGCGGGTGGGATCACCGCGGCGAATGCGGCGGCCTTCGCCACTGTCGCCACCCGCCATGACTTCCTCGGTGTCGATGTGGACACCGGGGCACGGGACGGCGCAGGCCGGTTCGACGGCGAGCGGGTTCGCGCCATCCGTCGCGAGTGGACCAGCGGCGACACAGCCGGAGCCGTGCGATGACCCGCGGGTTCGTCGATGCGCTGGCCACAGCGGGCACGCCGGTGATCGCCGAGATCAAGCTCCGCAGCGCGGTTGGCGATGATCTGCTCGGCGATCGTTCGGTGGCCGAGGTCGTGCGGGCGTACCACGAGGCCGGGGCGGCGTGCATGTCGGTGGTCACCGGGCGATGGTTCGGCGGCAATGTCGACCTACTGCGCGAGATCGCCGCGCTCACTGACGTCCCGCTACTGCAGAAGGATTTCATCACCCGGCAGTCGCAGCTGCGCCAGGCCAAGGAGATCGGCGCGTCCGCAGTGCTGCTCACCGTCGGGTTGCTGCCGGTATCGACCCTGCACAACCTGATCGGACAGGCACTAGGACTCGGCCTGACGCCGTTCATCGAGGTCGCTGGCGCCGACGAAGTCGGCGCGATCATTCGCGGCCAGGACTGTGTCGTCGCGGTGAACAACAAGGACATCAAGGCCAGGGAGCGCGGTGCGGGTGACCTCGACCGCAGCGTGCACCTGCTGCGTGCAGTACTGGCCACCGGGACCCGATGCGCGGTCAGCGCCAGTGGCATCGAGCAGCCGGCGGCAGGCGCCCGCCTGGTGGATGCCGGGTTCACCGGCCTGCTCGTCGGCACCGGATTGCTGCAGGCCCACAGCCCCCGGGCGTGGTTCGACGAGTTCAACCGGCACCGCGGCGCGAGTCGCGTCGAGGAGACGGCATGACAGGGACGGCAGGCATCTCGATGCGCGACGCCATCGATTCCCTTCGCGCCACGGACAGCTGCATCGTGCACGCGGACGAGCTGCGGCCGGACCGGATCGCTCTGGACTTCGCCCAACGGTTCGCGGGGATACCCGCAAACTCGAGATCCCGCGCCGAGCGGGCGGTGCTGTATCGGGCGACCGGTTCCGCCATGCCGGTACTGCTCGGGCTCTACGGGTGCGAGGATCGGGTGCGGAGCTGGCTTCCCGGGCTACCGGCCAAGGCGAACGTGGCAACCGTGGGCGAGCTGCTCAGCCGGATCGAGAAACCCGAACACGTCGACGATCCGGTGTGCCGGCAGCGCGTGGAGATCGAGGACGTCGACCTCACCAGGCTGCCGGCGCTGCGTGCCACACCCCGAGACGCCGGGCCCTACCTGACCATGGGCATGGTGCACGCGCACGATCCCCAGACCGGCGAGACCGCCCTGTCGGTGCACCGCATGCTGGTACTGGACTGCAACCGCCTGGCGATCTGGATGGTGCCGGGACGCAGACTGCGCATGATGCACGAGGCGGCGATCCGGCGATCCGAACGACTACCGGTCTCGATCAGCATCGGCGCTCCCCCCGCGGCGGTCGTCGCGTCGGCGATCACCAGCAGCGTGCTGCGCCCGGGGGTGGGAAAGCTGGCGTTCGCGGGCGCATTGGCGGGGGCGCCGATCGGCGTGGCGACCGGGGTCAGCCAACCCGTTCCGGTGCTCGCCGAGTCGGAGATCGTCCTGGAGGGCTACCTGGACCAGCAGGTGGCGGACGAGTCGTTGAGCGATCGACCGGATGTGTCGTTGCCCGAGTTCCTCGGCTATGACGGGGAGGCCAGGTCCGACCTGCCCGTTCTCACGGTGACCGCGGTGACCACCCGGCAGGATCCGGTCTACCAGGCGGTGATCGGGCCGGGCCGCGAGCAATCGGTGATCCTCGGCCTCGCGGGTGCCCTCTCGGTCGCGCTGTCGGGCGACGACGCCGACTGGCAGCTCATCGAGGACCTGCATCACTCCGCGGCGGGCGGGGGCATGCTGATGCTGACCATTGCCGTGCGGATCGACTCGGTCGGCTCACCCGGACGGCTCGAGCACGTCGCCCGGCGGATCTTCGACCGGCACCGGTTCGTCAAGCTGATCATCTTCACCGACGTCGATGTGGACATCCGCTGTGCAGAGGACGTCTGCTGGGCGATCACCACCAGGTGCAACCTCGGCGTCGACTGCACGACGCTCGACGGGTACCGCCCGCTGGCGATGGACCCTTCGCAGTCTGAGAGGTGGTCGCGGGCACGTGGCTGCGACGGCGGCGGCACCAGGACTTTCATCGACGCCACCGTGCCCTACGAGCTGCGCGCGACGGCCGTCCGGAGCTTTCCGTCCCTTGTGGACGGAGCAGGCCGGTGAGGTTGGTACTGGGGATCACCGGGGCCACCGGCTCCGTCATCGGAGTCCGGCTCCTGCAGGCGCTGCGCATGCTCGACGTGGAGACCCACCTGGTGCTCAGCAGGTGGGGGCGGGCGACCCTGGAGATGGAGACTGACTTCACGGTCGCCGACGTACACGCGATGGCCGACCGGGTATACGCGCCAGGCGATGCATCAGCGGCGATCTCCAGCGGATCCTTCCGCACCGACGGGATGATCATCGCGCCGTGCAGCATGAAGACCCTCGCCGCCGTGCGGATCGGGTACGGGGAAGGGCTGATCCCGCGAGCAGCGGACGTGACGCTCAAGGAGCGGCGCAGACTGGTGCTTGTTCCCCGCGAGCTGCCACTCTCGGAGATCCATCTGGAAAACATGCTCGCGCTGGCCAGGATGGGCGCCGTGCTCGCGCCACCGGTGCCCGCGTTCTACACCAGGCCCCGCACCGTCCACGACATCGTGACGCACATCGCCGCCCGGGTCCTCGACCAGTTCGGACTCGACCTACCCGGAGTTCCGAGGTGGTCGGGGCCGCGCAGACCTACCGCGGACGGCCAGGACCACTCGAAGCGGGCTTAGACCATCGGCCGCAGGGCAAGGTCTTCCGGGCCGTGCCGCCTGAGTTCGAGCCAGGCCCGGTGCAGACGCCGCACGAGCTCGGTGAGGATCTCGCTCGGCAGCGTGAACGGCAGGCGGATGAAGGTGTCGTGTCCCCCGCTCGGGTCCGCGGCCGCGCCCGGCACGATCTCCACACCGTGCCGCAGGGCGAGCTGCGCGAACATGCGGGTGTCGGTACCAGGCAGTTCCACCCACAATGCGGAACCACCGTCGGGTATGCGCCAGCGCCACTCCGGCAGGAAGTCGGTGAGCAGCGCGCACAACTGGTCCTGCCTGGCACACATCGTCTCGCTGCGCCCCGCCGCGATGGCACCGAGCTGGGGCAGTATCCGGGCGGCCAGTGCCTGGTCGAGCACCGGACTGGCCAGGTCGGCACGCACCTTGTACCGCGCGAGCCGTTCGGTGATCTCGCCAGGTGCGCGGACCCAACCGATCCGCAGGCCGCCCCACACGGCCTTGGCCAGCGAGCCGACGGTCAAGATCTCGGCCTGTGCCGGAGCGTAGGAGGCGACCGGCGGCGGGGACGTGGAACCGGCGGCTGACGAGGCGAACGAGGTGTACGCGTTGTCCTCGAGCACGGGAACCTCGTACCGCGCGGCGATCTTGGCGATCCGGCTCCTGCGGTGCGCCGACATCAGCGTTCCGGTCGGGTTGTGATAAGTCGGCATGATGTAGAGCAGCGCGGGCTCGTGCTCGGCGAACACCTTCGCCAGACCGTCCGCCTGGATGCCCTCCTCGTCGAGCGGGACCGCTACCGTCGTGGCCCCCGAGGCCAGGAACACGTCCAGGCAGCCCGGCCAGCTGGGCGACTCGACCACGACGGTCGAGCCGGCGCGCAGGTACATCTGCGCCACCAGACCGAGAGCCTGCTGTGCCCCGGTGGTAACCAGCACCTGGTCCGGCACGGTCGGCAGGTCGAGGTCGTCGTAGTGTGCGCAGATCGCCTCACGCAGCGGTGGGAAGCCCCGCGGGTGGTACCCGACGTCGGCGAGCAGGTCGTCGAGGTCCTCGGCGACCAGGTCGCGCAACACGTCTCCGAGTTCGGGCGCCGCGGGTTCCACGGCGAACGCAAGGGAGATCAGCTCGCCCGGCCCGTCCACGAGCCGCTGGAAGATCGAGGTCGCGCGGCCGCCCGGTACCCGGCCGTCAGCGCCTGCCTTGCGCTTGGGTACCGCGTTGGTGACCCGGGTTCCGCTGCCGCGCCTGCTGTCGATCACGCCCCGGCTGCGCAGCTCGTCATAGGCCGCGACGACTGTGGCCCGGCTGATCTGCAGCATCTTGGCCAGGTCGCGCTCGGAGGGCAGACGCTCGTTCCGTTGCAGGTCGCCCGCATGCAGCGCCCGGCTGAGTGCGCCGGAGAGCCTGCGGTAGAGCGGGCCCCGTGCAGCGGCCCAGTCTCCGAGCAGTTCGACGAGCTCGGCGGGGTCTTGGAAACGGTCCACTTCTCGCTCCATTGGCCCGGGTGGACTGCTGGTCACCAGACCAAACTAGCTCATGAACCAGGTGTCCTGGGTGGTCCTTCGGTACCCCCGGGGGAACGTCAGCCGAACGTAGGGCGGGTCATGGGTACTGGGGTGGAGCGCGGTCAGGTCGCGGCCGAGTGGAACGAGACCACCGTGCAGGTGGACAGCGGCGATCTTGTCACCTTGCTGGAGCGCCAGGCGCACTCGACGCCGGACTCGACCGCGCTGGTGTTCGAGGGAACGTCGGTCAGCTACGCCCGGTTGCATGCGATGGCGAACCGGTTGGCCAGGTTGCTGATCGAGCGTGGCGCCGGACCGGACCGGATCGTCGCGTTGGTCGTGCCGCGATCGGTCGAGCTCGTGGTCGGCCTGCTCGCCGTGCTCAAGGCCGGCGCGGCCTACTTGCCGGTCGATCCGGACTACCCGGTCAGCCGGATCGGTTTCATGGTCTCCGACGCCGATCCCGTACTGGTGCTCGGGCACAGCACCGTCACCGCCGCGCTGGATCTCGACGTCGAAATCCTGACCCTCGACGACCCAGCCGTGGACGCGGTGCTCGCCGGACACGACGACCACCCGCTCGGCGTCGACGAGCTGACCAGGCCGCTGCATCCGCTGGACGCCGCATACGTGATCTACACCTCGGGCTCCACCGGCCGCCCCAAGGGCGTCGTCGTGCCACACCGCGGCATCGTGAACCGCCTGCTGTGGTCGAAGTCCGTCTACCGCCTCGACGCCACCGAGCGGGTGCTGCAGAAGACACCCTCCAGCTTCGATGTGTCCGTACCGGAGTTCTTCGGCCCGCTGATCGTCGGTGCGACCCTGGTGCTCGCCAGGCCGGGGGGCCACCAGGATCCCGCTTACCTCGCCGAGCTGATCCAGGCCGAGCGAGTCACCGAGGTGAACTTCGTCCCGTCGATGTTGCGGGTGTTCCTCGAGGAGCCCGCCGCAGCGGGGTGCACCGGCCTGCGCCGCGTGCTGGCCGCCGGCGAGGCGTTGACCACCGAGCTGGCCGAGAAGTACACGTCCATTCTGGACGTCCCGCTGCACAACCTGTACGGGCCGACCGAGACCTCGGTCGAGGTCACTGCGTGGGAATGCGCGCCGGGGCTCGTCGCGCCACCCGGCGAGCACTCGGTGCCGATCGGCAGGCCGGTGTGGAACACCCGGCTCAGGGTGCTCGACTCGCAGCTGCGCGAGGTCCCCGTCGGTGAGCCGGGCGAGCTGTACCTCGCCGGTGACCAGCTCGCGAGGGGATACCTCAACCGCCCGGCGCTGACCGGTGAGCGGTTCGTGGCCGACCCGTACGGGCCGCCCGGGGCGCGGATGTACCGCACCGGCGACCTGGCGAGGTGGCGACCGGACGGGGCGGTGGACTACCTGGGGCGCACCGACAACCAGGTCAAGGTCCGTGGGTTCCGGATCGAGCTCGGCGAGATCGAGGCGGCACTGTCGGCGCATCCCGGCGTCAAGTCCGCGGCCGTGCTCGCCAGGCAGGACCATCCTGGCGTCACCAGGCTGGTCGGCTACGTGGTGCCCACCGACCCCGGGAAGCTGGAGTTCGACGAGCTGAAGGCCAGGCTCGCCGACGAGCTGCCCGACTACATGGTGCCCGCCGCGTTCGTGGCGCTGCCGGAGTTCCCCCTCGCCCCCAGCGGCAAGCTCGACCGCAACGCGCTGCCCGCGCCGGATCTCACCGCGCAGGTCTCCGACACGCTGGCGGCCACGGCGGCGGAGAGGATTCTGGGTGAGCGGTTCGCCGCAGTGCTCGGGCTGGGTGGGCGGGGCGTGGACACAGTCGGTGTCGACGACGACTTCTTCGCACTCGGTGGCGACAGCATCAGCGCGATCAGGCTGGTCAGCCGGGCCAGGCAGGCCGGTTTGGTGCTCACACCAGCGCTGGTCTTCGAGCACCGGACGGTGCGACGGCTGGCTCTCGTCGCTGCGACCGCTGCGCTCACCCCGGCGGCGACCGCCACCGATGATCTGCTGATCGACCTGGCTGCAACGCAGGTCGAAGCGCTGCGTGAGGTTGGCGAAGATGTGGTGGAGGTGCTGCCACTCGCGCCGCTGGCCGAAGGGTTGCTGTTCCACGCGCTGTACGACGCCACCGAGCCTGACATCTACATCTCGCAGGCAACGGTCGGGCTCACCGGCGCGCTGGACGAGTCTGCTCTGCGGGCCGCCGCGGAACGGTTGCTGCACCGGCACCCGAACCTGCGAGCGGGCTTCTGGTCAGGCGAGGGCGCGCAGCCGGTGCAGTTCATCCCGGCGAAGGTCGAGCTGCCGTGGCGCAGCGTGGACGTCTCCTGGATGAGCGAGGAAGCAATCGAAGCAGAGCTGGCCACGCTGTGCGCGGCCGAGCGGGGCCGCTTCGACATGGCGCGGCCACCACTGCTGCGTCTCCTGCTCGTCCGGCACGGCCCGCAGCGTCACACCCTGGTCCTCACCAATCACCACATCCTGTTCGACGGCTGGTCCACTCCGGTACTGCTGGCCGAGCTGCTGGCCGGTCACGCCGGCAAGGACCTGGCACCGGTCACGCCGTACCGCGAGTTCCTGTCCACCGTGCACCGACAAGATCGGGAGGTAGCCGAGAGGGCCTGGCGGGAGGTACTCGCCGACGTGACCGAACCAACGCTGGTCGCACCCCCCATGATCGCGTCGGGGGAGGCAGGCTGGGAGTACGTGTCCGCGGAGCTCTCCGACGACCTGCACGGCCGGTTGACCCATGGCGCCCGGACTCGGGGGCTTACCATGAACACGATCGTCCAGGCGTCGTGGGCGCTCCTGTTGGGCGGTATCACCGGCCGCGACGACGTCACCTTCGGTACCACCGTCGCTGGTCGGCCCCCGCACCTCTCCGGCGTCGAGACGATGATCGGCCTGTTCATCAACACCGTGCCGGTGCGCGTGCGGCTGGATCCCGCGAAGACGCTGGCCGACGTGCTCACCGACCTGCAGGACCAGCTGACGAAGATGGTCGACCACCAGCAGGTCGGTCTTGCCGAGCTGCATCAGCTGGCCGGCGTACCCACGCTGTTCGACACGCTGACCGTATTCGAGAACTACCCGGACGAGCAGGTTCAGCAAGGGCCGATACGGATTACCGAGACCAGCACACGGTACCCATTGCACTATCCGCTCGGCCTCATCGCGCTGCCCGGCGAGCGGCTGCAGCTGCGGCTCGGGTACCGCCGTGACATGTTCGACGATGCCACGGTGCGCGATTTCATGGACAGCCTGCTGCGAGTGCTCGAGGCGGTTGCCACCGATCCGGGACAGCACATCTGTGCGTTGCCGACCCTCGGCGAGGAACAACGGCACCGGATCCTCGCCGAGTGGAACGACACCGACGCCGAGATCCCGACGATCACCCTGTCCGAGCTGATTGAGCAGCGTGCGGCGGAGACGCCGGAAGCCGCCGCGGTGGTCTTCGAGGGCATCACGCTCAGCTACTCCGCGCTGGATCGCATGGCGAACCGGGTGGCGCACTACCTCGTCGGGCAGGGGGCCGGTCCAGAGCGGCTCGTGGCGATCGCCTTACCACGATCGATCGAGCTGGTGGTCGCGGTACTCGCGGTGCTCAAGTCGGGTGCCGCGTACCTACCGTTGGATCAGGACTACCCCGCCGAGCGGATCGATTTCATGCTGCGCGACGCGCAGCCGATTCTCACGCTCACCGAACTGCCCGATGTGGACGATCTCACAGACGTCGATCCGACGTCGGCGGTACGACCGCAGAGCCCCGCATACGTCATCTACACCTCCGGCTCCACCGGACGCCCCAAGGGCGTGGTGGTTCCGCATGCCGGCATCGTCAACCAGTTGCTCTGGCTACGCGACGAGTACGGCCTGGACCGCACCGATCGGGTGCTGCTGAAGGCACCGTTCGGTTTCGACGCATCGGTGTGGGAGATCTTCCTGCCGTTGATCACCGGCGGGACGCTGGTGATCGCCCGACCGGATGGACACCGCGACCCGGCGTATCTGGCTGACCTCATTCGGACAGCGGGAGTCACCCAAGCCCTGTTCGTACCGTCCCTGCTGCGGCCATTCCTGGCGGAGCCCGGTAGCACCGAGTGCACCGGCCTGCGCCGGATCTTCGTCGGCGCGGAGGCATTCCCCCCGGAACTGGCCGAGCAGTGTCGTTCGGTCATCGGGACGCCGCTGGTGAATCTGTACGGCCCGACCGAGGCATCGGTGGCGGTAAGCCACTGGGAACTGCCACCAGGGCCGGTGGCAGGGTCGGTGCCGATCGGTCGGCCGGTGCGCAACACGCGGTTGTACGTGCTCGACCGGAACCTCAGGCCGGTAGCCGCCGGCGTGACCGGGGAGCTGTACCTGGCGGGGGAACAACTGGGCCGCGGTTACCTGAACCGGCCGGGGCTCACCGCCGAGCGGTTCGTGGCCAACCCCTTCGGTGCACCCGGCTCGCGGTTGTACCGCACCGGCGACCTCGCCAGATGGCGAGGCGACGGCACGGTGGACTACGTGGGTCGGGCCGATCACCAGGTGAAGATTCGCGGACTGCGGATCGAGCTCGGTGAGGTCGAGGCCGCGCTGACCGCGCATCCCGCGGTACGTCAGGCCGTCGTGGTGGCCAAGGCCAACCGGTTGGTCGCCTATCTGGTCGGGAAGTCCACCGATCCCGCGGTACTGCGCGAACACCTGGCGTCCCGACTGCCGGACTACATGGTGCCGGCCGCGTTCGTCGTGCTGCCGGAACTTCCGTTGACCCCGAACGGGAAACTGGACCGCAAGGGCCTGCCCGAACCTGATCTCGGTGCCACAGTGGGCAGCCGAGCCCCGCGGACGCCGACCGAGGAGTTGCTCGCCGGGTTGTTCGCCGATGTGCTCGGCCTGGCCAGGGTCGGCATCGACGACCGTTTCTTCGACCTCGGTGGTCACTCGCTGCTGGCCATGACGCTGATCGCCAGGGTGCGCACCGTCTTCGAGATCGAGCTGGACATCCGCATCCTGTTCGAGGCGCCGACCGTGGCCGCGCTCGCAGGGCGGGTCGCAACAGCAGGCGCGGCCAGGGAACCGGTCCGGCCACGGGCCCGGCCGGACTGGCTCCCGGTGTCTCACACCCAGCAACGGCTGTGGTTCCTTGATCGGCTGGAGGGCGCCGGCGCGACCTACAACATGCCGCTGGTGCTCCGGCTTTGCGGTGATCTCGACGTGGCCGCACTGCGAGCCGCGCTCGGCGATGTCACACAGCGGCACGAGTCGCTGCGCACGCTCTTCGTCGAGCGGGAAGGCCGGCCGGGTCAACGGATCCTGGCGCCGGCAGAGTTCGCCCTCGACGTGCGTCAGGTGTGCGAGGCCGACGTGGCCGGCGCGATCGCCACCGAGGTCCGGCGCGGCTTCGACCTCGCAGGCGAGCCGCCGATCCGCGCAACCCTGTTCCAGCTCGGCGCGGACGAGCATGTGCTCTTGCTGGTGCTGCACCACATCGCGAGTGACGGCTGGTCGCTGGCTCCGCTCGGCCGGGACCTGTCCACCGCGTACGCAGCCCGGCACGACGGTGTGCCACCCGGCTGGACGCCGCTTCCCGTTCAGTACGCCGACTACGCACTCTGGCAGCGGGACGTGCTCGGTGCCGAGCAGGATCCGACCAGCCCGATCGTGGCACAACTCGAGTACTGGCGCCGAACCCTCGCCGGCCTGCCGGAGGAGCTGGATCTGCCCACTGACCGGCCGCGCCCGGCTGCCGCGAGCTACACCGGCGGTGCAGTCGAGTTCCGGCTCGATCAGCGGCTCCACGACGGTCTGCTCGAGCTGGCCCGCGCCAAGCAGGTCAGCCTGTTCATGGTGTTACAGGCAGCGTTGGCGGCGCTGCTCACCAGGCTCGGCGCGGGCACCGACATCCCGATCGGCACTCCTGTTGCCGGCCGCACCGACGACGCGCTCGACGACCTGGTCGGCTGCTTCCTCAACACCCTGGTGCTACGCACCGACACCTCGGGTGACCCCACGTTCGGTGAGCTGCTTTCCCGCGTGCGGCAGACGAACCTGGACGCGTACGCCAACGCCGACCTGCCCTTCGAGCGGCTGGTGGAGGTGCTCAACCCGGCTAGGTCGCTGGCCAGGCACCCGCTGTTCCAGACCATGCTCGTATTGCAGAACACCCCGAACGTCTCGATCGACCTGCCTGGATTGCACGTCACGCGGGAGTCAGACGGTGCGCAAGTGGCCAAGTTCGACCTGCTCTGCGATTTCACCGAACGCGAGGCGGGTATCGACGGCCGGCTGGAGTTCAGCGCGGACGTGTTCGACGCAGCTACCGCAGAGATGTTGGTTGCCAGGCTGGTTCGCCTGCTTGGTGCGGTGGTCGCCGACCCGGACCGTCCGATCGTGACGTTGGACATCCTGTCCCCGGGCGAGCGGGACACCGTCGTCCGGCGATGGAACGACACCGCCCGTAGGGTTTCGGCGCGGTCGGTCGTCGAGTTGTTCGAGGACAGGGTTGCCGCGACGCCGGACCACGTGGCGGTGTCCGCCACGGGGGCCGAGCTCAGCTATGCCGAGCTCAACGCGCGTGCCAACCGGCTGGCGCACCACCTGATCGCGCACGGCGCCGGGCCCGAGCGTTACGTCGCGCTGGCGTTGCCCCGTACCGCTGACCTGCTCGTGGCGCTGCTGGCGGTGCTCAAGAGCGGCGCGGCCTACCTGCCGCTGGACCCGGACTATCCGGCCGAGCGGATCGACTACATGCTCGGCGATGCCGCGCCCGTGCTGACGTTGCGCGAACTTCCCGATGTGGCCGGACACCCGGACACCGATCCGGCGGTCGGGATCGCCCCGGACAGCCCGGCATATGTGATCTACACCTCGGGTTCGACCGGGCGGCCGAAGGGGGTGGTGATCCCGCACGCGGCGCTGGTCAACTTCCTCGGCTCGATGGCCGAACTGTTCCACCTGGACGCCACGAGCAGGCTGCTCGCGGTCACCACCATCGCGTTCGACATCGCGGCGCTGGAGATGTACCTGCCGCTGCTGTCGGGCGGGACCGTCGTCCTCGCGGAGAAGGACGTCGTGACCGACCCGGCCGCGCTGGTGGCACTGGTCGCGGACTCCGGCGCCACGATCATGCAGGCGACCCCGTCGCTATGGCAGGCGGTCGTCTCGACCCATCCCGAGGGCCTGCGCGGGCTGCGCATGCTGGTCGGTGGCGAGGCACTGCCGCCGGCGCTTGCGGGGACGATGCGGGAACTGGCCGTGGACGTCACCAACCTCTACGGGCCGACCGAGACCACTATCTGGTCGACCGCAGCCCGCCTCGACGACCGGCCGGGCGCCCCGACCATCGGCAGGCCCATCTGGAACACCCAGGCGTACGTGCTCGACGGTGCACTCCAGCCGGTGCCCCCGGGCCTGCCGGGTGAGCTCTACCTGGCGGGTTCCGGCCTGGCCCGGGGATACCACCAGCGCAAGGGCCTGACCGCGGAGCGGTTCGTCGCGGACCCGTTCGGCCCACCGGGGGCACGGATGTACCGCACCGGCGACCTCTCCAGGTGGGGCGCGGACGGCAACCTCGAGTACCTGGGCCGGGTCGACTTCCAGGTGAAGGTCCGCGGCCACCGCATCGAGCTCGGCGAGATCGAGACCGCGCTCGCCGGGCATCCCGACATCACGCAAGCGGTCGTCGTGGTCCGGGAGGACGGGCCGGGCACCTCGCACCTGGTCGGCTATGTGCTCGGCGCCGCCGCGGACCCGGCCGCGCTGCGCGAGCACGTCGCCGCGTCGCTGCCGGAGTACATGGTGCCGTCAGCGGTCGTCGTGCTGGAGGCGTTCCCGTTGACGCCCAACGGAAAGCTGGACCGAAAGGCGCTGCCGAAGCCCGATTGGCCAGGCACCGCGACCCGCTCCTCCCGCGCGCCGCGCACCCCGACCGAGGAGCTGCTGTGCACGCTGTTCGCCGACGTGCTCGGCGTACCAGTGATCGACATCGATGACGACTTCTTCGCCCTCGGGGGCCACTCGCTGCTCGCCATCCGGCTCATCAGCAGGACGAGGTCGGTGTTCGGGACGGAGCTGAAGCTCCGGCACCTGTTCGAGGCACCCACCGTCGCGCGGCTGGCCGTCGTGCTCGGCAGCGCCGGTGCCGCCCGGCACCCGCTGCGGCCGATGCCCAGGCCGCAGCGGGTGCCGCTGTCTCATGCCCAGCAGCGGATGTGGCTGATCAACCGGCTCGAGGAGTCCGGTGCCATCTACAATCTCCCGCTGATCGTGCGACTGTCCGGCCCGCTGGACCGCAACGCCCTCGGTGCCGCGCTCGGCGACCTGGTCGGCAGGCATGAGGTGCTGCGCACCACCTTCCCCGACAGCGACAGCGGGCCGTACCAGCAGATCCGGGACGGGTGGTTGCCTGAGCTGACGGTACGTGAAGTTGCCGAAGCCGACCTGCCACAGGTGTTGCGCGACGCGGCTGCGACCGCGTTCGACCTGACCACCGAGCCACCGCTGCGACCCGTCCTGTTCGCGCTCAGCGACAACGGCACCGGTGGCCCGCCCGAGCACGTGCTCCTGCTGCTGCACCACCACATCGCGGGCGACGGCCGGTCCACCGCGCCGCTGATCAACGATCTGACCGCCGCGTACGAGGCACGGTGTGCCGGCAAGGCACCGGCCTGGACGCCGCTGCCGGTGCAGTACGCCGACTACGCGCTGTGGCAGCGTGAGGTGCTCGGCGGCGAGACCGACCAGGAGAGCCTGTTCACGCAGCAGCTCGAGTTCTGGTCGTCCGCGCTCACCGGGCTACCCGAGGAGCTGACGCTTCCCTTCGACCGGCCGAGGCCCATGGTGGCCGGTTTCCGCGGCGGGCGGGTTCCCTTCAGCGTCGAGCCGGAGCTCTACGCCGGGCTGCGCAGGCTCGCCACCGAACGCGGGGTCACCGTGTTCATAGTGCTGCAGGCTGCCATCGCGACGCTGCTCACCCGGCTCGGCGCGGGCACCGACATCCCGATCGGCAGTCCCGTCGCCGCCAGGGCCGACGAGGTACTCGACGAGGTGGTCGGGTTCTTCGTGCACACGCTGGTGCTGCGCACGGACACCTCGGGAGACCCGAGCTTCGCCGAGCTGCTCGCGTCGGTGCGCGAGGTGGATCTCGCCGCGTACGCGCATGCCGACCTGCCCTTCGAGCGGCTGGTGGAGCAACTGCAGCCGGCGCGGTCGCTGTCGCGCCACCCGCTGTTCCAGGTGTTGCTCGCGTTCCAGCAGAGCCTTGAGATGGAGGTGCCGTTCGGCCGGGCGCACGGCAGGGTCGACGTGGTCGGAGCCGACGTGGCCAAGATGGACCTCGCGTTCGACCTGACCGAGCTGCCAGGGCCGGACGGCGTCCCGCGGAGCATCACCGGGGCGCTCGAGTACAGCGCCGAGCTGTTCGACCGGTTGACGGTGGCACGTTTCGGCGCCTGGCTGTCCCGGCTGCTGGGAGCCGTGGTGGCCGACCCGAACCGGCGTATCAGCGCGCTGGAGTTCCAGTCCGCCGCCGAGCGGGACCAGCTGCTCACCGGCTTCAACGACACCACCGCCGACGTACCGCGGGCCCCGTTGCCCAGGCTCGTGCAGGAGCAGGTGGCACGCACGCCGGACGCGCCCGCCGTCGTGTTCGCAGGGATGGAGACCGGTTACTCGGAGCTGAACGCCCGGGCGAACCGGCTGGCACATCACCTGATCGGCCTCGGCGCCGGGCCGGAAGCGCTGGTGGCGCTCGCGGTCCCGCGGTCGGTCGACCTGGTGGTCGGATGGCTCGCGGTGCTCAAGACCGGTGCGGCGTACCTGCCCATCGACCCCGGCTACCCGGCCGAGCGGATCGAGTTCATGCTCGCCGACGCGAAGCCCGCGCTGATGGTGACCACCGCGGATACGGGCCTGGCCGGTGTGCTGGTGGACGATGCGGCGGTCGCCGCGTGTCCGGACACCGACCCCGAGGTGCCCCTCTGCCTGGCCAACCCCGCATACGTCATTTACACGTCGGGCTCGACGGGCACGCCCAAGGGCGTCGTGGTGACCCACACCGGCATCGCGGTGCTCGCAGGCGTGCACGTCGAGCGGCTCGGCCTCGGCCCCGGCACGCGGTTCCTGCTCGCGGTGTCGATCAGCTTCGACGTGTCGATGGCGGACATCGCGATGGCGTTGACCTCTGGTGCGGCACTGGTGATCCCCGAACCCGGCAGGCAGCCGGCCGGAGACGAGCTGGCTGACCTGATCGAGAGCCAGACCGTCACGCACACCGACCTGGTTGCCTCGATGCTGGCCTCCATGCCCCACAGGGAGCTGCCCTCGCTACGCGGTTTCGTGGTCGGCGGCGAGGCGTGTACCGCGGAGCTGGTGGCCCGCTGGTCGCCGGGCCGCACCATGATGCAGGTCTACGGCCTCACCGAGACCACGGTGGTCTCCGCGATGAGCGATCCGCTGTCGGGCACCGAGGTGCCGTCGATGGGCAGGCCGATGCCCAACACCCGTGCGTACGTGCTGGACGCCGCGCTGCGCCTCGTGCCGATCGGGGTGCCTGGCGAGCTCTACATCGCCGGCGACGGGGTGGCTCGCGGATACCTGCACCGGCCGCAGCTCAGCGCACAGCGGTTCGTCGCGGATCCGTTCGGTGATCCCGGCGAGCGAATGTACCGCACCGGTGACGTGGTGCGGTGGCGCACGGACGGGAACCTGGAGTTCGTCGGCAGGGCGGATCAGCAAGTCAAGATCCGCGGCTTCCGGGTGGAGCTCGGCGAGGTCGAGTCCGTGCTGATGGCCTCCGGCGAGCTGGCCCAGGTCGCGGTGCTGGCCACGGACAACAGGTTGGTGGCCTACGTCGTGCCGGCCTCGGGGTCGACTGCGGATCCCGTGGAGCTCCGGGCGGACGCCGCCAGGACCCTGCCGGATCACATGGTGCCCGCCGCGGTCGTCAGCATGGACGCCCTGCCGCTGACGCCGAACGGCAAGCTGGACCGCAGAGCCCTGCCGGCACCCGACTTCGGTGCCCAGGGCGGCGGCCGCGAACCTCGCACCCCGCGGGAGGAGATCCTCGCCGGCCTGTACGCACAGACCCTCGCCCTGCCCGCCGTGAGCATCGATGACGACTTCTTCGACCTCGGCGGGCACTCGCTGCTGGCCACCCGGCTGGTCAACCGGATCCGCTCGGTGCTGCAGGTGGAACTCTCGGTGCGCGCGGTGTTCGAGCATCCGACCGTGGCCGGTCTCGCCGAGTTCCTGCGTAGCGCCGAGCGGGCCGCGAACCCGCTGGTTCCCGTGCCGAGGCCGCAGACGGTGCCGCTGTCGTTCGCGCAGCAGCGCCTCTGGTTGCTCAACCAGCTCAGCGTGCTCAACCAGCTCAGCGGCGCGGATGCGGCGTACAACGTGTCGCTCGCGTTGCGGATCACCGGTGTGCTGAACCGCGACGCGCTGGTCGCGGCGGTATCCGACCTGGTGGTGCGACACGAGTCCCTGCGCACGATCTTCCCGCAGCGCGAGGACGGCCCGGCACAGCTGGTGTTGCCCGCGACGGACGACCCCGCTGTGCGGATCGTGGACGTCACCGAGGACGAGCTGGATGCGGCGGTGAGCGTCGAGGCGGGCCGTGGATTCGATCTGACCGTGCACCGGCCGCTGCGGCCCACGCTGTTCGTCCTCGGCGGCGACGAGCACGTGTTACTGCTGGTGCTGCACCACATCGCGTTCGACGGCACCTCGATGGCGCCGATGACACGCGATCTCGCCCAGGCGTATCGGGCGCGAGCGGCGGGGCGAGTGCCCGATCTCACCCCGTTGCCGGTGCAGTACGTCGACTACACGCTCTGGCAGCGCGAGACGCTCGGTGGCGAGTCGGACCCCGGCAGTCCGGCGGGCCGGCAGCTGGAGTACTGGCGTGGGGCGCTGGCTTCGCTGCCGGCGGAACTCGAGCTGCCGTTCGACCGGAAGCGCCCTGCGGCGCCCGGCGGGCGCGGTGACCTGGTCACCTTCACCGTCGAGCCGGGCCTGCGTGATCGGCTCGCCGATGTGGCCCGAAGCAACGGTGTAACGGTGTTCATGGTGTTGCACGCGGCACTGGCGGCTCTGCTGACCAAGCTGGGCGCGGGAACCGACATCCCGATCGGTACGCCGGTCACCTCGCGCACCGACGGGGCGCTGGACGACCTGGTCGGCTTCTTCGTCAACACGGTGGTGCTGCGCACCGACACCTCGGCGGACCCGACCTTCGCCGAGCTGCTGGTCAGGGTCCGCCAGACCGATCTCGACGCCTACGCCAACGCCGACGTGCCGTTCGAGCGGCTGGTCGAGGAGCTGCAGCCCGCGCGGTCCCTGTCGAGGCCGCCGTTGTTCCAGGTCATCCTGGCGATGCAGGAACGGGTCGAGTCCGGATTGGACTTGCCCGGCCTGCGGGTGAACGAGATCGGCACCGGCGTGCACCCGTCGAGGTTCGACCTCGAGTTCGGCTTCGCCGAGCGGGACGCCGAGGGCGGAATGCGCGCCGAGGTCACCTTCAACACCGACCTGTTCGACCGGTCCACCGTGGAGCGGATCACGACGTGGCTGGTCCGGTTGCTGGACGCGGCGGTCACCGAGCCCCGACAGCGGATCGGCGCGATAGAGCTGCTTTCGCAGCCGGAGCGCGACCAGCTGCTGGTGGGCTTCCACGACACTCCGGCGGACACTCCGGCGCCGGGCACGGTGTTGCCGAAGCTGGTGCAGGAGCAGGTCAGGCAGGCCCCGGATGCCACGGCCGTGGTGTTCGAGGGCACCCGGATCAGTTACGCCGAGCTCAACGTCAAGGCGAACCGGTTGGCGCACCACCTGATCACGCTCGGCGCGGGGCCCGAAGTGATCGTGGCGATCGCGGTGCCGCGGTCGGTGGAGATGGTGGTGGCCTGGCTGGCGGTGCTCAAGACCGGTGCGGCTTACTTGCCGGTGGATGCGGCCTACCCGGCCGAGCGGATCGAGTTCATGCTCGAAGACGCCGAACCGTCCCTGGTGGTGACGACGGCCGCCACGGGCCTGACCGGCGTGCTCATGGACGACCCTGCCATCGAGCAGTGCGCCGACACCGACCCAGAGGTCGACATCGAGCCGTCCGGCGCCGCCTACGTCATCTACACGTCGGGGTCGACGGGGACTCCGAAGGGTGTGGTGGTCTCACACGCCGGGATCGTGGCGATGGCTCGGGCGCACGTGGACCGGATGGGTGTCACGGCCGCCAGCAGGTTCCTGCTGGCGGTGTCGATCAGTTTCGACGTGTCGATGGCGGACATCGCGCTGACCCTGCTGGCCGGTGCCGCCCTGCTGGTTCCCGGACCGGATCGGCAGCTGGCCGGCGACGACCTCGCCGACCTGATCGAGGACAACGGCGTCACCCACACCGACCTGGTCGCGTCCATGCTGGCCTCGATCCCCAGCAGTCGTGAGCTGCCCAGCCTGCGCGGTTTCGTGGTCGGTGGCGAGGCGTGTACGGCCGAGCTGGTCGCCCGCTGGTCGACCGGCCGAACGATGATGCAGGTGTACGGGCTCACCGAGACGACTGTGGTCTCCGCGATGAGCGACCCGTTGTCCGGCGATGACACACCGCCCATGGGCAGGCCGATGCCGAACACGCGCACCTACGTGCTCGACGCGGCGCTGCGACCGGTGCCGATCGGTGTGCCCGGCGAGCTCTACATCGCGGGCGACGGCGTTGCCCGCGGCTACCTGAACCGCCCGGAGCTGACCGCGCAGCGGTTCGTCGCCAACCCGTTCGATGCGGCGGGCAGGCGGATGTACCGCACCGGGGACGTGGTGCGCTGGTGCGCGGACGGGAACCTGGAGTTCGTCGGCCGCGCCGACCAGCAGGTGAAGGTCCGCGGGTTCCGGGTGGAGCTCGGCGAGGTCGAGTCGGTGCTGCTGGCCAGGGGCGACCTCGCCCAGGCTGCGGTCGTGGTGAAGGACGACCGTCTGCTCGCGTATGTCGTTCCCACCGCCGGGTCCGCAGTGGACGTTCCCGGGGTACGAGCCGACGCGGCGAGGATCCTGCCCGAGCACATGGTGCCGGCCGCGGTGGTGAGCATGGACGTGCTGCCGCTGACGCCGAACGGGAAGCTGGACCGGCGTGCGCTGCCGGAACCGGACTTCGCCGCCGGTGCGACCCGCCGCACGCCGCGCACACCCGCCGAACAGGTGCTGTGCGAGCTGTTCGCCGAGGCACTGCAACTACCCGAGGTGGGCATCGACGACGGGTTCTTCGACTTCGGCGGGCACTCCATCCTGGCCACCCGCCTGCTCGGCCGGATCCAGGCGACCTTCGGCACCCGGCTCGGCATCCGGGCACTGTTCGAAGCGCCGACGGTCGCCGAGCTCGCCGGACGCCTGGAGAGCGACGACGAGCAGGGCTCCCTGTCGGTGCTGCTGCCGCTGCGACGCAACGGCACCGCGGATCCGCTCTTCTGCGTGCATCCGGCGGCCGGGATCGGCTGGGTCTACTCGGGGCTGTTGCGTGAACTGGACGGTGACCGGCCGGTCTATGCGTTGCAGGGACGCGGGTTGACCGAACCGTGGGCGGCGCCCGCTTCGGTACGCGAGATGGCGGCCGACTACGTGACGCAGATCCGGACGGTCCAGCCGTCCGGGCCCTACCACCTGCTCGGCTGGTCCTTCGGCGGGGTCGTCGTGCACGCCATGGCAACCCTGCTGCAGGAGCAGGGCGAGCGGGTCGCGGTACTGGCGATGCTCGACTCCTACCCGGTGCGCACCGGCCCGGTCAGCGACAGCGAGGCGCCCGCCGCACTGCTGGAGTCGCTCGGCTACCCGCCAGGTGGTGACCTGGCCGTCGTCCTGCGCGAGGCAGGCAGCCCGCTTGCCGCACTCACCGACGAGCAGTTGCACGCGATGTCCACGACCTTCGCGCGCAACGTCGCACTGCTGAACACCGTGGCCACCAGCGGTTTCGACGGTGATCTGCTGTTCTTCGCCGCCACGGCGGACAAGGGCACCACCGCGCCGCGACCGCAGCTCTGGGCGCCGCTGGTGACCGGCCGCATCGAGACGCACGAGATCGACTGCGCGCACGGCGAGATGACCCAGCCACGACCGTTGGCCGAGATCGGCCGGGTTCTCGCAGCCAGGTTGACCCCCCAGGTTCACGTTCCACGACAACATTTCGGAGAGACCCGATGACGAACCCGTTCGAGAACGCCGACGGCCGTTACTGCGCACTGATCAACGACGAGGGCCAGTACTCACTCTGGCCGGAGTACCTCGATGTGCCCGCCGGCTGGAGCGTGGCGCACGGCCCGGACAGCAGGCAGGCATGCCTGGACCACATCGACGAAAGCTGGGTCGACATGCGGCCGCGCAGCCTGGTCGAGCAGATGAGCGACCAGAACCCGTGAGCACCGCACGCAGCCCTTGGCTGGTGCTGGTCGCGCTGGTGCTCGGGCAGGTGCTCACCCTGCTGGACACGACGGTCGTGAACGTGGCGATCCCAACCCTGACCAGGGATCTGGACGCCTCGCTCGACTCGGTGCTCTGGGTGATCAACTCTTACGTGCTCGCGTACGCGGTCCTGCTGATCAGCGGTGGACGACTGGGCGACCTCGTCGGGCAGCGCCGGATGTTCGTCATCGGCGTTTCACTGTTCACGCTTGCCTCCGCCGTGTGCGGGGCCTCGCAGACCCCGGGCCAGCTCATCGCCGCCCGGGTGGTGCAGGGAATCGGTGCGGCCCTGCTGACACCGCAGACGCTGTCGCTACTGATGATCGTCTTCCCGCCCGACAAGCGTGGCGCGGCATTCGGCGTCTGGGGGGCGGTCGGCGGGCTCGGGGCCGCACTCGGCCCGACCGTCGGTGGCGTCCTGGTCGACTCGCTGGGTTGGCGGTGGATCTTCTTCGTCAACGTCCCGCTCGGCGCCACGGCCGCGATCCTCGGGCTGGCCTGGCTGCCGAAGGACAGCGGGCCGCGCGGCCGCAGGCTGGACGTACTCGGCACCGTACTGGTCGCCACCGGCCTATTCATGATCACCTACGGGCTGATCGAGGGCGAGCGGCACGCTTGGGGCGCCGTGTGGGGGCCGGTCACGATCCCCGTCCTGATGGCCGCAGGCGTGACGGTGCTGGCCCTGTTCGTGCTCGTCGAGCGGGGCCGCCAAGACCGGGAACCCTTGCTCCCCTTCGCGATCGTGCGAAACCGCAACTTCTCGTTGATGGCGGTGGTGGTGGCGGCACTGCCGCTCGGTCTGGGCGCGATGCTGTTCCTGACCCTGCTGCACCTGCAGGCGGTGGTCGGCATGAGTGCGCGCGATGCCGGGCTGACGATCGCCGTCGCACCGCTCATCTCGGCCGTCGTCGCGCCGCGCTCGGGCCGCATGATCGACCGGCACGGAGGCAAGCCCGTGCTGATCGTCGGTTTCGCGCTGTTCGCGGCCGGGATCGCGGGCATCGCCTTCGCGGTCCAGGCCGACTCGGCCTGGTGGGAGCTGCTGCCGGGGCTGGTCGTGCTCGGTTTCGGCATGGGTGTGGCCGGATCACCTGCGGCGATCATCGCGATGCGCGACATCGACCAGTTGATGTCCGGCGCCGCGTCCGGAGTCTTCAACACCACGCGCCTGTGCGGAAGCCTGCTCGGCATCGCCGCGGTCGGTGCGTTGCTGCAGATGCGGCTGACCGCTGAGAGCGTCGATCCGACCCTCCTGCAGGTCGACGTGGTTCCGCAGATGTTCCGGGACGGTTTCGCCGATGCGCTCCGATTCGCTTACCTGCTCCCGGTAGCCGCGCTGGTGATCGGTGCGCTGCTGACGTTTGCGGTCCGGCGCCCGGCCGACCTCGAGCCGATGGCGGAAACTTCCATCGCCACAAGCGGTGACAAGTAAAGGACGACAGGGGAGGGTCCGATGAAACGCAGCACCAAACGGTTTACCCTGGTAGTCGCTGCGGCCGTCATCACGATGCTGGTGGCCACGAGCTGTGGCGCGCCCCCGGTGGCGTTGCAGGAACAGCAGCAATCCAGGGAGCTCCAGAACACCCGAGACCACGTGGGCGGCGGGTACCCTGACATACAGGACACCGAGATCCGGATTTTCAACACCGACCCGGTCCGCCCGCTGATCCCGGGGGACACTAACGAGTGGGGTGGCGGCCGGGTCGTCAACCAGCTGTTCACCGGCCTGGTTGGCTACGGCGACTACGACGGCGCACCGGTCAACGCGATGGCGGAGTCTATCGAGACCACAGACTCCACGGTCTTCACGATCACCATCAAGGACGGCTGGACGTTCCACGACGGCACACCGGTGCGGGCGAAGAACTTCGTCGACGCCTGGAACTACACCGCGTACGGGCCGAACCAGCAGCGCAACAACGGGTTCTTCGACAATATCCAGGGCTACGCCGACCTCAATCCGGTCGCCGCACCCGGCCAGCCGGCACCGACGCTGAGGGCCGACAAGCTCTCCGGGCTCGAGGTGCTCGGCCCGCACCGGTTCCGGGTGACCCTGAACGCGCCCTTCTCGGTGTTCAAGACGATGCTCGGCTACTCGGCGTTCTACCCGCTGCCGAACTCTTTCTTCCGTGACCCGGTAGCGTTCGCGAAGCACCCGATCGGCAACGGACCGTACAAGTTTGTCTCGGCCCAGCACGGCGTTAACCAGAAGGTGACCGCCTTCGGGGGATACCAGGGCACGCGCAAACCGAGGATAAAGGATGTCACCTACACGGTGTTCCCGACGGTGATCGAGGCGTACCAGGCCGTCCTGGACGGCAGGCTCGACTACCTGGAGGACGTTCCGCATGACAAAATTGTCAGCGGTGCGTACAAGACCGAGCTGGCCGGTAGGCACACCGACCAGGACTACCTGCTGCTGCAGGCGCTCGCGTTCCCCACTTACCTGCCGGGCTACGACAACCCGGACCTGCACAAGGCCGTGTCGATGGCGATCGACCGCGAGTCGATCATCAAGAACACCCTGGGTGGGACCCTACCGCCCGCTGACGGCTGGGCGATCCGGGGCGTCGATGGTTACACGCCAGGCCAGTGCGGCGAGTTTTGCACCTACAACCCGTCCAAGGCGCGCGAGCACCTGGCCAGGTCGGGCTTCACCGGCCCGCTGAAGCTGTTCTCCAACAGCGAGTCCGGCTCGACCTTCTGGGCGCCCGCGATCTGCCGCGACGTCACCGCGAACCTGGGGATCGGCTGCGAGTTCGACGGCGGTAAACCTTTCAGGGAGCTGTTCGGAACGATCGTTGCCAAGGAGATGACGGGTCCCTACCGCTGGGACTGGCGCGCGGACTACCCGTCGATCGAGAACTTCCTGAACCCGATCCACAGGACCGGCCAGTCGGCGAACCCGCACGGCTACTCCAACCCGGCGTTCGACGCTGCCATGGCCGAGGCCGACAGCGCGGTGAGCCGGGAGGAAGCCAACTCGCTCTACCAGAAGGCCGAGCGCATGCTGGCTCAGGACATGCCCACGATCCCGCTCTGGCAGGAATGGTCGACCTCCGGTTGGTCGCCGAGGCTGAAGAACGTGAAGACGAACATCTTCACCGATCTCGTCCTGACCGACGTGCAGGTGGTGCAGCCTCGGTAGTAGAAACAGTCCACTTCTCCTGCCATTGGCCAGGGTGGTCTGGTTCTGATGAAGCGAGGATGGTAGTCGGAGGCAGGTTGTGCTTGTTGATCTCTACTGAGGGAGTTGGGATGGACTTCAGTCTTTTCTACTTCGCGGACGACGGTGGCTCGAGCACTGATCGTTACCGCCTGCTGATCGAGGGTGCGCGGTTCGCCGACACGCACGGGTTCGCCGCGGTGTGGACACCGGAACGACACTTCCACGCGTTCGGCGGCCAGTATCCCAACCCGGCCGTCACCGGCGCAGCGGTGGCCGCAGTGACCGAGCGGGTGGCCATCCGGGCGGGAAGTGTCGTCGCGCCGCTGCACCACCCGGTGCGGATCGCCGAGGAATGGTCGGTTGTGGACAACCTGTCCGGTGGGCGGGTCGGTATCTCGTTCGCGTCCGGCTGGCATGCGGTGGACTTCGCGCTGCGTCCTGAGAACTACCCACGCCGCAAGGAAGCGCTGATCGAGACCATGCAGACCGTGCGCGAGCTGTGGCGCGGCGAGAAGGTGGCAGTGACCGATGGCGCGGGTAACCACACGGAGGTCCGCGTCTACCCGGCTCCGGTGCAGCCCGAGGTGCCGGTGTGGCTCACCAGCGCCGGCAGTCCGGAGACGTTCCGCCAGGCAGGTGAGCTGGGCGTCGGAGTGCTCACACACCTGCTCGGCCAGGACTTCGACGACCTCGCCAAGAAGATCACCACCTATCGGGAGGCATTCGCCGGCCGGGGTGGCGGCGAGCAGGGGTCCGGCCATGTCGCACTGATGCTGCACACGTTCCTCGGCACCGACCGCGACGAGGTCCGCGAGATCGTCCGCAAGCCGTTCAGCGACTACCTGCGCAGCTCGATCGGATTGATCGTGCGGGCGTCCGGCGACCTGCTCCCGGATGTCAACCCGGACGATATGGACCCCGACGACGTGGAGTTCCTCGTTGAGCGGTCGTTCGACCGTTACTTCGATACCGGCGGTCTGTTCGGCAACGTCGAGGACGGCATGCGTGTGCTCGAACGACTGTCCGAGATCGGCCTCGATGAGGTGGCCTGCCTGATCGACTTCGTCGGCGACACCGACGCCGTGCTCGGCAGCCTCGAACACGTGGACCAACTCCGCCAGACATGGCAGGCCCGTTGCGACGACGGCGGGTGAGCTCCCGACGCGATGGGTGATCACACCGTCGACAGCGACCCCTGCATCGTAACGGCCACGGCAGCGATGATCGGCTGAACCGATCGGCTGTGCCCATCGGTCTGGCCGCTCACCGCTCATCGATGACCACTCACCCGATCGCCCGGCCGATTACCGACCTGAGTCGGTGTCACCCCCCAGCAGGATGGCGAGGACCGGGTGGCGATGACGTGCTCTCCAACGCCACACCGCCGAGCCTGCGACCCACGAAGTCGATCTCCGCACCCGTGCAGCTCCGGTAGTGCAGGACGTCGGCGAAGTGAGATCGACCAGCTGCTCGGTCTCGAAGGCGTCCGAGGCGACCACGACGAGCGCGACGTGCGGACGCGGATCGCCGAGACCGGGCCCGCCGTCACCACGCCTCGTCGAGCGCGAGCTCCCAGTCGGGCGGGCGCAGCACCGAGTGCGGCGTCATGCCGAGCCACTGCCGGTAGGCGGCGTGGATCCAGGCCGCCACGGACTGGGGTGCGAGTACCAGATCGGCCAGGGTGAGGTACTGGTCGGCGCCGGGCCGGAGGCACCGTGCGACCAGCCCGCGGCCGTCGTTGAAGTAGTCGAACTCGGTGATCTCGACCGGCATGCCGAGCAGGGTCGCCTCGATGGGCAGGGTGACCTCGTCGAGGAACACCTGCAGGAAAGCCGACAGCCGGGCGTCGGTGGTTCGGTAGTCGGCGATGATCTGCACCATGAGCTCGTCGAGAGCGTAGGACCTCATCGGTTCCCCCGGGTCGCTCATCGGCTCCTCCTTCGGCGCGGCGGTGTGAGCGCCGGGCGGCGCCACCCGGCGAGGGTCCCAGACCTGCACCAGGACGTGCTATTCGGACGGCACAGTCGTCGGCTGGACCTGCCCTCGAGCATGACCCCACCCTGTTCCGGGTGGGTCTGCGAGTCGCCGACGTGGAAGCGGCCGCCCGGTCACGGCACGACGGTGAAGCCTTGGGCCTGGAAGTCGTCGTCGAATGCGAAGGCGGAGGTGATCGCGCGGCTGCGCATGACTTCGAAGCTGGTCCAGTCCACGAAGGAGACGTGTCGTTGCCGCGCCGCCAGCAGTGCGGTTGTGGCGCGTTGATGTAGCTCGGCATCGATCCATACGACGGTAGCCGGGGCGCTCAGCTCGTTGATGAGCGTCTCAACTGCCGCGACCCCGAGCCTGCGCTGCACCAGCGCGGTCGTCTCGACCAGCACGTAGCTGTGAGTCAGTACCCGCTCAGCGGAAAGCAACGTGCGCCAACGTTGCGCTGCTGCGTCGTGCTGCGGGTCGCCCCTGTCGAGAAGGGCGTACCACGCCGAGGTGTCGACGAAAGTCGTCACGAGCGGTAGGCCTCATCGAGGAACTGATCGTGATCCTCGGCCACGTTCTCGGGTTCGGACCGGTAGCTCCCGACTGCGGCCAGCGAGCAAGCGACCTCGTCACTGGTCGGCTCGCGCAGCAGCGAATCGACAGCCTCGCGCAGCAGCGCCGCGATCGACACTCCCCGTTGCCGGGCACGCTGTCGCAACGCGGACATCTGGTGTTCGCTCAAGGAGATCTGCGTTCGCTCCACGGCGCCCATGATAACATGATCACGAACTGATGATGTAATCGTACTGCTCGGGACCACGCGACCACCGGCAGCCGGGCGCGCAACGGAGCGTGCTCGTGGTGACCTGCTGATCCCTCGCGCGGACGATGAGTTTCAGGTTGCCAGTTCGTCTGCACTGAAGAACTCAGCCGCCGGAGAGGAGAACGCGATGAAGCTTCCGCAGGTCGTGTCACCAGTCGAGTGGGAGGCCGCTCACGCGGCGCTGCTCGTCAAGGAGAAGGAGGCCACCCGCGCCCGAGACGCGCTGGCAGCCGAGCGCCGACGGCTGCCGATGGTCCGGGTCGAGAAGACCTACGTCTTCGAGGGGCCGGACGGCGAGGCGAGCCTGCTCGACCTGTTCGACGGCCGCCGCCAGCTCATCGTCTACCACCACATGCTGACGCCGGGCGACGACGACCCCTGCTCGGGCTGCTCGATGTTCGTCGACAACATCGGCCACCTCGCCCACCTGCACGCCCGTGGCACCTCCCTGGTCCTGGTGTCGCGGGCGCCGTCGGCGGAGATCGAGGCGTTCAAGAAGCGCATGGGCTGGACGATCCCCTGGCTCTCCTCGACCGGCAGCGGCTTCGACGCCGACGTCGGCGTCACAACCGGCTTCGGGCTGAACATCTTCGTCCGCGACGGCGACGAGGTCTTCCGCACCTACTTCACGTCCGGGCGGGGTGTCGAGTCGCTCGGCAGCAACTGGTCGTTCCTCGACCTGACGCCGCTCGGGCGGCAGGAAGACTGGGAGGACTCGCCCGAGGGATGGCCGCAGACGCGGCCGTACGAGTGGTGGCGCCTTCACGACGAGTACGACGGCTAGCCGACCGCATGCGTCGCCGTCACCACGCCTCGTCGAGCGCGAGTTCCCAGTCGGGAGGAACACCTGCCGGAAGGCGTACAATCGGGCGTCGGTGGTTCGGCTCCTCCCGCTGTGCGAAAGACGGAGGACGGGCACGTGGGCCAGCTGTACGAGTTGACGGGCCCCGGCTGTTGGCCTTCGCCGAGGCGGTGCAGGAGATCGCCAAGGCGGCTGGCCGTGAGATCCGGTTCGTGCCGCCGCAGCGGCGTTCTGTAGAGGTTCCCTGAGAGGTTGATGATGACGCGGTTCGTTGACAATGACGACGGTTATCTGGCCTGGATAGCGCAACACCCTGATGGGTTTGTTCTCAATACCGAGCGCATTCCTAAGCCGAATTACCTGCGGCTGCATCGATCCACCTGCCGGACGATCACGATCCTTCAGCCCAAGGCCGGCCGGTGGACGGCGGACTACATCAAGATCTGCGGTAGTCGTACCGAACTGGAGTCATGGGCCAGGGACACTGTCGGTGGCGTCGTTCAGCCATGTCGGTTCTGTGTGTGAATGTCCTTCGGGCACGCGTAGCCGCGCACCGACATTCGATGCGACCGGACTGTACCGCTGCAACGCGGTCCGGCCCCTGCTCGGCGAGCTGGGCCTGTCGGTGGCCGTTGTCCACGCCCGCGTCCGCCGGCCGCACGCACACTTCCTCGACCGGCTCGATGCGCTGGATATGCCCGAGATCGACAGCGCCACGCTCGTGCCGCCCCCGAGGCCACTTCCTGATCTTCCGCCTTCCCGACGATCGTTGACGGCCTGACACACGGCGAAGGTTCGAACGCGGCGCTTCCGTGCTGGATCGACACCCCGCCTGATGGGGAACACCCCACTGACGTATCACGGATCAGGTCCAAGTCCTCATCACAGTGGACAGTCGGTCGACGGGTGTCCACGCCGCAAGGAGTGCGCGGCGAGTGAGGGATTGAGGGAGGTGGTCTGATGCGGTTCCCACACCCGGTAGCCTGCGCCTGCCTGACCTGCGGGAAGCCGACCGTCATGGCCGAGACACCTATCGGCTCCGAGCGCGTGCACTGCGGCACCTGGCGCTGGCAGTGTGACACTCTTGCCACCGGAACCTCGGAGGGCCAGCAGGACCGGCCGACAACAGTCAGCCTGACCGCGCGCGATGCAGCCGCCGACCAGAAGTTGGCGGCATAAGCACCCTTTCTCTTCAAGCGCGAGCTTGCTCTGGTTAGCCTGGCCGAAGGCCAGCGCCGAGCGGGTCACCTGCGGGTTGTGGTCCAGCCAGGTCCCGTGGGCGGCGCACCGGCGGAGCATGTCCTCGGCGTCCAGTACGCCTCGATCCAGGAGTTCATCGACTGCTGGTCGGCCTCGGCAATGCCGTCTTCGCCGCAGCGGCACCGATCCGATGCGCGAGCAAGGCGGTGCTGTAGCCGGTCCCGATCCTCAGCACCCAGTACTTGCCGCAGACATCGCCGCCGGGTAAGCGATGCACCGGCGGATCAGCGCGAAGGTCCGGCTACGTGCGGTCTGCGGAGCCCTCCAGTGGCCAGCGTCTCGGCCCGTGTGGGTTGTCGTACCAGAGGTGCTGGCCGTGGGTTGTGGCGGTGATGCCGAAGCGTTCGTAGGACGGTCGGCCTTCATCGTTCCAGAACGTCGCGGCCTCCTCGACCCGGTCCCAGAGCCGCTGGGGGCCGTACTGGCGCAATCGGTAGCCGTCCGCGTTCGGGTTCATAGCGATCTCGGCGTGGGAGCCGTCATCGGCGACGAGGACGACCACAGGCTGGTCGTCGTCGTCGAGCGTGCGACCGAGAGTGACATCGGGCAGGTGCCACTGAACGATGAAGCCGAACAGTCCCGGCGTGGCAAGGGTGGCGGGGTCGATCGAGGTCACAGACTCGGTGGACGGCTCAGCAACCCACGGCCGGAAGCTCTCGGCTTGGTCGACCTCGTGGCGCATCGTCATGAATCCGGCCCAGTGCGGCACGAACGGGCCGCCCGCGGTGCCGTGCTCGTCGACGACGAGCCGGGCCCAGGGTGCCGCCGAGCGGGCCGTGGATGTCGGTGAGGATCACCGCGCCCGGGACGGCTTGCTCGAGCCAGGCAGGCGGGATCGCCGGAACAGCGCACGTGGCGATGATGCGGTCGGAGGGCGCACCGCGGTTTAGCGTATGTGTGGGTCAACGATGCGGAAGCCTGCGCGGACGCATGGGACGTCCAGAGTTTCGCCTTGACACATCTCCCCACTTTCGTCAAGCATTGCGCCGCGTGGCGAGCCCGGTACGACCAGAGCCAGACATCTGTATAGATTGCTCTGGGCGAGCCTGCCGCTGTGATGCGCCGTGGCCGGTCGCATGCGCGGAGATGCGCCGGAACGCCGAGTACCGCAGCCGCCTGGTCATCGACCCACCTCGTGACCATCGACACCTCCGCGTCCGGGCTATCGGGCGCGGACCAGTGTGCGCACCTCGTCCCCCAGCTCGCGCACGGCCGGCACCGTCGGCCAGGTCTCCCGCGGTGAGCGTGGACGCTGCGCAGCGACGTCGCGAGCCGTGTGGAACAGGTCGCTCGGCACACGGCCGCAGCCCGCCGCGCCTCGCCGGCGGCCCGCTCGGGGTCACCGGTGTCGGGTATGACTCGGCGGCCGCCACGGTGAAGATCGCGGCCCATTCCGAGTCACGCTCGCCGTCGGGCAGCTCGCCCAGGCCACTGGTCAGCTCACCGGCCGCCCGCGTGGCGTAGCGGTTGTCGCGCACCGTGTGCCAGGTCAGCCCGCGCTGCAGCGTGAAGAACCCGGCCCCGTACCAGTACATGCCCTCCGGTGCCTCAGCCTGCCGCGCTACGGCGGTCTCGGCTGTGTCGGCGGCCCGCCCCAACGTCCGGTCCACCTCCGCGACGTCACCGGCCATGGCCCGCCCCCGCGCCTGCTGGTGAAGGTTGTAGGCGCGCTGCGCGACGAACACCCGCCCATCCCGCAGCGCGGCCCGAGACAGCGCGACCACCTCGTGGGCGTCGCCCCGCATCCACGCGAGATGCCCCTTGTACGACAGGGCCAACGAGGTCAGGTCCGGGTGATCGATCTCGACGCCGATCGCCAGGGCCGCATCCAGCTCGGCGCCCGCCCGCTCGAGGTGCCCGGTCTCGGCGAGCAGCCAGACCAGGTACTGGTGCAGCTCGCCAGTCAGCGCGCCGACGCGATCCCTGACCGGGGGCGGGCATCAGCGAGGAGATTGCGCGTCAGTGCGAGGTGGGTGGCGGACGCCGGGCAGCACGGCGGCCGACCCGGTGGAGTCCTCCAGCCGCCGGGTGGCGGCGAGCACGTTGCCCAGCGCGGACACCGTCGCGGTGTCGACGCGGCGGGGATGCTGGGCGGCAAGGGCGAGCCGCTCCTGGTCGTCGGAATCTGTGGCTACGTGCGTGTGGGCGTCAGCGGCGGCCCAGGCATCCAGCAGCGCTCCCTCGGCGTCCAAGGCGCGATCCAGGGTCTTGGCGAACGTGCGGGACGGCCAGCGGCGTCCGTGTTCGAGGTGGTGGATGTAGCCGCGGGCAACGTGCGGCCGCGCCGAGGTCGGCAAGGGACAAGCCGGCGTCGGCGCGCAGGGTGCGCAACAAGTCGGCGAAGCGCGCCCGCCCGTCGATGCCCATATCCCGGTGTCCCCCTGTCTCCGTGCGGTATCACCTGCGAGCGCAGGTGACACCGACGGTGTTCGTGCGCACCCTCGATCTGCCTATCAGGGGTACGGCGGCCGAGGGCGCCCGCTGGTTACGGTGCGACGAGCCGCAGGGCGGCCGGTGTCCGGTTGCCGCGGGGTTCGAGCCGGGTGTCGGCACCCCACTCGGTGTCCCCGCCGGTCACCAGGATGTCGGGTACCACGTCGGCCGCGTAGACGGCCTCACCGCGCGAGGAGAACACCAGCAGGTTGCCCGCGGAATAGTAGCGGTCCTGCGCGCGCAGCACGGTGGCGCCCACGGTGTCGTCGATCTCTTCGGCGCGGGTGCCCTCGCCGAAGACGTACACCGTGTCCCATTCGAAGTCGGTGAGGTCGGCGAGCGCCGCGGAGCGGCCCGAGGAGCTGAGCTCACGGAGCCGGTCGTGCAGCGGGCCCTCGGTGGCGATATCCATGCCGCCGATGATCCCGCAGCCGCTCGGCATCGCGAGCAGCAGGCCGAGCACCATCGTCAGGGCGATCCGCCACACGTCAGCGTCCCCCTGACTCGTAGTCGGAGCTGCCGGTGCCGCTGGTGTCCGAACCGCCGCTGGCCTCCGAGCCGGGGTCGGCGCCGGGATTCTCGGTCGGCGGATCATCGGCCTCGCCGGTCCCGCCGGGCTGCACGTCGTGGCTGTAGGCGAGCTCACCGTTGCTGTCGATGACGACGGTGTCGCCGTTGCGTACCGTCCGCTCGACCAGGTCCGCGAGCTCCGCGGGACTGGCGTCGGGATTCTCCACGGCGACCCGCCTGCCGACCTCAGTTGTTGTAGAGGTCCATCGCTTCCCGGTCCGCGGAATTGCCCGGCAGGCTCTCGTGAGCGGTCCCGAACCGGGTGGCCCAGTCCACGCCGTGCTCCTGGGTCATCCGCGCGTTCCAGTACGCGTGGCGGAACGCGTCGTTGTGCCCGTCCTCGGCACCCTGGTCGGGGAAGCGTTCGTCGGCGGTGTCGTAGGCGCTGTCCCGGAGGTCCTTGAAGTCCTTCTGCCCGAGCAGCCCGAGCTCGTCGAGCATCTCCGCTTCGGTTTCAGTGATCGTCTGGCTGCCGACGGCCAGGTTGAGCGGGAACGGCGGGTAGCTGACGGTGCCTCTCGGGTCCGGCGGGACCTGGTACTCGGCCAGGATCTCGTCCAGCGACTTACCGCCGGGCTTCGGACCCTGGCCCGGTGCGCCGGTCGGGGTGGGGCTGGTGAGGACGGCGTGGGCCTCGTCGTGTGCGGTGACGGTCTCGGTGATCAGCTCCGCGCCGCGGCCGATCAGCGCCGCCGCAGCC
>JALYQB010000778.1 GCA_030856045.1 Actinomycetota bacterium | reverse complement strand
ATCGCGGACGTCGGCGCGCCTGCGCTGTACCGCGACCTGCTGCCCGCGGCGGCCGTGCCCGCCCGGCTGCTGGCGGACCTGCGGTGCTTCGAGTGGGACACCCCGGTCGTCAAGGTCAACTGGGCGCTCGACGGCCCCATCCCGTGGCGCGCTCCGGCCGCGGCCGCCGCGGGCACGCTGCACCTGGGCCGTGACGAGAACGGCCTGGTGAGCTGGGCGTCGGAGATCGAGGCGGGAATCGTGCCACACGACCCGTTCCTGCTGCTGGGGCAGATGACCACGGCCGATCCGTCGCGGTCCCCGGAGGGCACCGAGAGCGTGTGGGCCTACACGCACCTGCCCCGCGGCATCAGCGACACCGCCGCCGCCACGAAGCTGGCCGACCGGGTCGA
The DNA here is from genome assembly GCA_030856045.1 of Actinomycetota bacterium. GTDB lineage: Bacteria > Actinomycetota > Actinomycetes > Mycobacteriales > Pseudonocardiaceae > JALYQB01. The sequence continues at coordinate 4,736 of JALYQB010000778.1, read as the reverse complement.
CGAGGTCGTGGAGGGCTACGCGCCGGGGTTCCGCGACCGGGTGGTGGGCCGCTTCCCGCAGCTGCCCGCAGACTTGGAGGCGGCGGACGCGAACCTGGTGCAGGGCGCGGTCAACGGCGGCACGGCACAGCTCAGCCAACAACTCGTGTTCCGGCCCGTACCCGGCCTCGGCAGGTCCGAGACCCCGATCGGCGGCCTGTACCTCGGCAGCGCGGCCGCGCATCCCGGCGGCGGGGTGCACGGCGTGTGCGGGTGGCTCGCCGCGCGGGCCGCGCTGGGCGAGCAGGGCGCGCGGGGGGCGGTCCGGCGGCGGATCACCTCAGCAGCGCTCGACCTCGTCTACTCCGACCGGCGCTCGGCGAGGTAGGCCAGCCGCCGCAGGCTCTCGTCGTTGCGGGGGAAGATCGCCGCCAGCCGCACCGGGCGGGGGATGTACTTGCCCAGCCCGACGGTGGCGTCCTCACGCATGGTGATGGTGCAGCAACCGTCTTTCGCCGGCGCCAGCAGCAGCTCCACGCGCGCCTCGCCCAGCGGCCAGCCGCCGGCCTGCAGCACGAGCTCGGAGGCGGGGGTGGCACTCACCACACGGGTGGTGTCGTCGAGCAGCAGCGGCCAGGTGCCCACCGAGTGGTGCAGGACCGCGCCCGCGGCGGGCCAGTCCGGGCTGACGGCGCGGACCCGGGACGCGCCGACGACCCAGGACGCGTAGAACCATCCCTCGCTGAGCACGGCCCACACCGCGCTCGAACTCGCACCGGTCGTCCGTCGCACCTCGATCACGGCGATGACGTTAGGCGCCGTTCTCGTCCTTCGCGCGCGCTGCGGCGAGTCACCGGTCTGCGCCACCCCCGGGTGGGGTGTCGGGCCGGCCGTACCCCGGATCCTGCGGACCGGTGGAGCCGGGCCCCTCGCCAGGGCGAGGCTGCTCGCCGGGCCGGGGCTGCTCGCCAGGGCGGGGCTGCTCGCCGGGCCGGCCGTACTCGGGTTGTCGGCCTGGGGGTGGCTGGCCTGGGGGTGGCTGGCCTGGGGGTGGCTGGCCTGCGCCCTGTCCGTACTGGCCCGGCGCCGGGTGCTGCTGCGTGGGCTGGTTGAACGGGGGGCCGGTCTGCGGCCCGGGGAACTGGCCCTGCGGCTGCTGGCCGTACTGCCCGGGGGGCGCCTGGCCGTACGGTGCGGACGGGCTTTGGCCGGAAGGGTACTGGCCGGGGGGGAACGGGGACTGCTGGGCGCTGTACTGCGGGCCCCAAGACTGGCCGGGGTACGGCGGCTGTCGCGGCCGCGTTCGAATCACCCCGGCGCCGACGAGCGTCGCGGCGACCAGCGCCGCGGTCTGCAGCAGGCCCAGCACCAGCACGACGATGACGGTGCCCGCCACGTCGAGGCCCTCCGGGACCGCGACCACGGACGCGAGCACCCCGAGCGCGCCGACCGCGGACAGCACGGCCGCGGGCGCGAGCACGTTCGGCGACTTCGGCAGCAGCGTCGTCGCGGCCAGCAGGCCCCCGCCGAGCAGCAGGTACACCAGCAGGCCGACGAAGGCCTGCGCCGCTTGGGAGAAACTGCAGAAGTAGATGATCAGGCCCAGCACGGCGCCTGCCAGCGCCAGTATCCCGCCGAGATCGAGGCCACCGGACCGCGTCGGGCCGGTGCCGGGTTGGGGTGCGGCCGGTGGCTGACCGTAGGGCGCGGACATGGCGGATGCCTCCGGGGCTCGGATGGTGTGGACCGGACGAACGCTAGCGGATCGGCGGGTCCCGCGGTCCCCGCACCACTGCCGCCACGATCGCCCTGGGTGTCAGTCCAGGGACTTGACGATCTCGCGCATCAGCTCCGCGGTCTCGCTCGGGGTCTTGCCGACCCGGACGCCGGCGGCCTCGAGCGCCTGCTTCTTGGCCTCCGCGGTGCCCGAGGACCCGGAGACGATGGCACCGGCGTGGCCCATCGTCTTGCCCTCCGGCGCGGTGAACCCGGCGACGTACCCGACCACGGGCTTGGTGATGTGCTGGGTGATGTAGTCGGCGGCGCGCTCCTCGGCGTCCCCGCCGATCTCGCCGATCATCACGATCCCGGCGGTCTCCGGGTCGTCCTGGAAGGCTTGGAGCACGTCGATGTGCGTCGTGCCGACGATCGGGTCACCGCCGATGCCCACGCAGGACGAGAACCCGATGTCGCGCAGCTCGTGCATCATCTGGTAGGTCAGCGTGCCCGACTTGGACACCAGCCCGATCCTGCCCGGTCCCGTGATGTCCGCCGGGGTGATGCCCGCGTTGGACTTGCCGGGGCTGATGACACCGGGGCAGTTCGGGCCCACGATCCGGGTGCCGTTGCCCGTCGCGCAGGCGTGCACCCAGCACGCAACGGTGTCGTGCACCGGGATGCCCTCGGTGATGACCACGGCGAGCCCGATGCCCGCGTCGACCGCCTCGATCACTGCGGCCTTCGCGAACTTCGGCGGCACGAACAGCACGCTGACATCCGCGCCGGTCTCCGCCATGGCATCGGCCACCGACCCGAACACCGGCACGCCCACGGTGTCCTGCGGGATACCCGCACCCGGGCACTCGAAGTCGACGGACTGCCCCGCCTTGCTGGGGTTCACCCCACCGACGATCTTCGTGCCGGCGTTCAGCATCCGCTGGGTGTGCTTGCGTCCCTCGGAGCCGGTCATCCCCTGGACGATGACGCGCGAGTCCTCGCTGAGGAAGATGGCCATCTCGTCACGCTCCCTTGCCGGCGTTCGCCGCGAGCTCGGCCGCCTTGTCCGCGGCGGCGTCCATCGTCTCGACCATCGTCACGAGCGGGTGGGCTGCATCCGCGAGAATCCGACGTCCCTGCTCGACGTTGTTGCCGTCCAGCCGGACGACCAGCGGCTTGCTCGCGGTGTCACCCAAGATCTTCAATGCGTTCACGATGCCGGTCGCGACCTCGTCGCACGCGGTGATGCCCCCGAAGACGTTGACGAACACCGACCGCACGTCGCTGTCGCCGAGGATGATGTCGAGGCCGTCGGCCATGACCTGCGCGTTCGCGCCGCCGCCGATGTCGAGGAAGTTGGCGGGCAACACGCCGCCGTGGCGCTCGCCCGCGTAGGCGACGACGTCCAGGGTGGACATGACGAGCCCCGCGCCGTTGCCGATGATGCCGACCTGCCCGTCGAGCTTGACGTAGTTGAGGTTCTTCTCCTTCGCGCGGGCCTCGAGCGGGTCCTGGGCCTCGGTGTCCGCGAGCGCGGCGTGCGCGGGGTGGCGGTAGGCGGCGTTCTCGTCGAGCGTCACCTTGCCGTCGAGCGCGATGATCGCGTCCTGCGGGTCACGCACGAGCGGGTTGACCTCGACCAGGGTGGCGTCCTCGGACACGAAGACGTCCCACAGCGCGCTGATCACGTCGGCCGCGGCGGCTGCGACCTCGGCGGGGAACCTCGCGGCCGCGACGATCTCGGCGGCCTTCGCGGCGTCGACGCCGTGGCGGGGGTCGATCGGAAGCTTCACGAGCGCCTCGGGGCGCTCGACGGCCAGCTGTTCGATCTCCACGCCGCCCTCGGCGGACGCCATCGCGAGGAACGTCCGGTTCGTGCGGTCGAGCAGGAAGGCGAAGTAGTACTCCTCCGCGATGTCGGAAGCCTGCGCCACCAGCACGCGGTGCACGGTGTGACCCTTGATGTCCATCCCGAGGATCGCCTCGGCCTCAGCACGTGCGTCCGCGGGGGTCTCCGCCAGCTTGACGCCGCCCGCCTTGCCGCGCCCGCCCGTCTTCACCTGCGCCTTGACGACGACGGTGCCGCCGACGTCGGTGGCCACCGCCTCCGCCTGGGCGGCCGTGGTCGCCACCGAACCCGGGAGCACCGGGACGCCGTGGGCTTGGAACAGGTCCTTCGCCTGGTACTCGTACAGATCCACTCGGGTCTCCATCTGGTGGGACGGCGCACGATCCGCGTCGACCCTATCCAGCCTGGCCGGACGGCGGCCTCCCGAAGGCGGTGAACCGGGTCACGCCATCGCGACGGGCTGCTCCACGTTCTCGCGCACCCAGTCGACGATCTCGAAGGTGGTCGCGCCGGGCGTGAAGACCTTGGCGACCCCCATGTCGTGCAGCTTGGGGATGTCGTCCTCCGGGATGATCCCGCCGCCGAAGACCACCACGTCCCGGGCGTCCTGCTCTTCGAGGAGGTCGATGACCTTCTTGAACAGCGTCATGTGCGCGCCGGAGAGGACGGAGAGACCGACCGCATCGGCATCCTCCTGCAGGGCGGTCTCGACGATCTGCTCCGCTGTCTGGTGCAGACCCGTGTAGACGACCTCCATGCCTGCGTCGCGCAGCGCCCGCGCCACGACCTTCGCGCCGCGGTCGTGGCCGTCGAGGCCCGGCTTCGCGATGACGACTCTCACGCGACCGCTCATGGTCACTCCTCATGGGCTGCTCGCCCTCGCCTGTCATCGCCTGCCCCGATGCCGCTCGCGACATTGGACACCCCTTGGCGCACTCTAACGCGACGGTGGTCCGGCGGGCGCTCCGCACGATCATCGCGCTGACGGTAGTCGTCGCCGCAACGGCGGGACCGCTGGGCGCGCCGCCGCTCGACGCGTGGAGCACCGGTTGCGGGCGCAAATTATCGTCCTGCACATGGAGACCGGTCCCAGCGCCGGCGCCGACGGCGTCGTGCACCGGCTCACGGCCAAGGGTGACGCGCTGGTGGCCACGACCGGCGACGCGCTGGCCGCCACGGCGCGGGCGGTGCG
>JALYQB010000776.1 GCA_030856045.1 Actinomycetota bacterium | reverse complement strand
CACCGCGGCGGTCGCCGAGGCCGTCGTCGCCGACCGGCGCGCGAAGCCGGGCGGCTGACCAGCCCCGACCCGCCGCAGCCTCGCCGATACCCAGGAGCCCCCGCCGTGACGATGCCGTTCTACGCCTCGGTCGAGCAGATCATGCGCGACCGCTCCGAGCTGGCCCGCAAGGGCATCGCCAGGGGCCGCAGCGTCGTCGTGCTCACCTATGCGGGCGGGGTGCTGTTCGTCGCGGAGAACCCCTCGACCGCACTGCGCAAGATCTCCGAGATCTACGACCGCATCGGGTTCGTCGGCATCGGGCGCTACAACGAGTACGAGAACCTCCGACAGGCAGGCATCCGGCTCGCGGACATCCGCGGCTACGCCTACGACCGGCGCGACGTGACCGGGCGCGTGCTGGCCAACGCCTACTCCCAGACCCTCGGTTCGATCTTCTCGGAGCAGCAGAAGCCGTTCGAGGTGGAGCTGTGCGTCGCGGAGGTGGGTGTCGAGCCCGTGTCCGACCAGCTCTACCGCATCACCTACGACGGCTCGATCGGCGACGAGCCCGACTTCGTGGTGATGGGCGGGCAGACCGACGCCATCTCGACCGCGATGAAGGAGCGGTTCGAGCACGGCATGGAGATCGGCGCGGCCGTGCGGACCGCGGTGGCGGCACTCGGCGTACCCGCTCCGGGGCCGGGGACAGCCAACGGCGCGGCGCGCACGCTGAGCGTCGAGCAGCTCGAGGTGGCGGTGCTGGACCGTTCACGGCTGCCGCGCCGCGCGTTCCGCCGGCTCGCCGGTGCCGCGCTGCGGGCACTGCTGGAGGTCCCGGCCGACGCACCCACCGAAGAGCCCCCCACCGAGGGCGAAGCATCGGAGCCGAGCTAGCGCCCGAATACCCGACCGACGAACCGCGACATGGATGCTTGTCGCGGTCCAGGGGGCGTCGCAGGCAGCGACATGGATGCTTGTCGCGGTTCCAGCCGGGCCGTGGCCGGGCGGTATACCAGCAGCGTCGCGCGGTCGGACCGGAAATGAAATCGGCGCCCGGGCTCGCCGATCTCGCCGTCGGTCGCGAGCGTCGCAGGGCGCCCCATCACCTCCAGGTGCAGCTCCGGCACCCGGCGTTGCACGTAGCTGCGGCTGCGGTGCAACGCCCCGGTGAGTACCCCGAGGACGAACCGGGTGCGGGAGAAGGGGCCGTCCGCCCGTAGGTACCGGACGTCGAGCAGCCCGGTGTCCAGCCGCGGGCGGAAGCCAGGGGCCATCCCGTCCGGCTCGTAGGTGCCGTTGCCGACGAACACCATCCACACCCGCTCCGAGCGACCCCCGATGCGCACCCGCAGCGGGACGGTGTGGCGCATCGAGGCGACGACGCCGAGCGCGGCCGCAGGCCACTTGCCCCACGTCTCCCGGAACCGCTCGCGCCGGCGCACCATCACGATGTAGGCGCCGAGGCTCGCCGTGTTGACGAAGCGGGTCGAGGGCTCGCCGTCGACGGACACCGATGCCAGGTCGACGGACACGGCGGAGCCTGCCTGGACCGCACGCGCCGCGTCGGGCAGGCCTTCGATGCCGACGTCGCGCGCGAAGTGGTTGAGCGTCCCCGTCGGCACCACGGCGAGGGGCAGCTGCAGGCGCGAGGCGACCGCCGCGGCGCACGCGACCGTACCGTCGCCGCCCGCGACGCCCAGCGCGACGGCGCCATGATCGAGTACGGCCTGCTCGAGCTGCTCGGCGAGGTCGGCGTCGAGATCGGCCACCAGTACCCGTGCCGCGGGCAGCGCGACTGCCAGATCGGCGGCGGGGTCGTCGGTCTCGAAGCCGGAGCCGGGGTTGACGAGCACGACCAAGCCGTCACCGCCCGGGAGCGCTGCGGCGTCCTCGCAGCGCCGGGCGGCCGCGGCCGGCTCGGGGCGGACCGGCCACCATCGCCGCGTGGCGAGCGCGATGCCGCTGCCGAGTACCAGCCCGGCGACGACGTCGGACGGCCAGTGCACGCCGGTGTGCACCCGGGAGTACGCCACCGCGGCCGCAACCGGCGCCAGCACCGCACCGACCAGCGGCGCCTCCAGCGCGACCGCGGTGGTGAACGCGGCGGCGGAGGCGGAATGACCGGACGGGAACGACGACGACGCGGGCGGGTTCGGGATGGTGCGCCGGGCCGGCACGTCCTCGTAGGCGGGCCTGCGCCGCGGCAGGAACGGCTTGGCGAGGGCGTTCGATGTGAAGCTGGTGCCCGCGATCGCGAGGACCCCGCGGATCGCAGCGCGGCGCGGCCGGCCCTTGCTCACGGCGAGCGCCGCGGCCACGGCGAACCACAACATGCCGTGGTTCGCCGCTCCGGTCAGCAACTTCATGGCCGGGTCGAGGGTGCTCGGCGGGATCCGGGCGCTGCGTCGTACGAGCTCACGGTCGAGCAGCCCGACCTGACGACCCCGCCGACGCGACCAGTTCGTCACCTGAGCAGCCTAAGCGAAGGGCTTCCCCGCGGCCGCGCGGCGCTTAGGGTGGAGACCATGCAGCGGCGGATCTTCGGTGTCGAGACCGAGTTCGGGGTCACGTGCACGTTCCACGGTCAGCGACGCCTGTCCCCGGACGAGGTGGCCAGGTATCTGTTCCGGCGGGTGGTGTCATGGGGGCGCTCGTCGAACGTGTTCCTCCGCAACGGCTCCCGGCTCTACCTCGACGTGGGGTCGCACCCCGAGTACGCGACGGCCGAGTGCGACGACCTGATCCAGCTCGTGACGCACGACAAGGCGGGGGAGCGGATCCTGGAGGATCTTCTCGTCGACGCCGAGCGGCGCCTCGCGGACGAGGGCATCGGCGGCGACATCTTCCTGTTCAAGAACAACACCGATTCCGCTTGCAACTCCTACGGCTGCCACGAGAACTACCTGGTCGCTCGTGCCGGCGAGTTCTCCCGCATCGCGGACGTGCTGCTGCCGTTCCTCGTCACCCGCCAGCTCATCTGCGGGGCGGGCAAGGTGCTGCAGACCCCCCGCGGGGCGGTGTATTGCCTGTCACAGCGCGCGGAGCACATCTGGGAGGGCGTCTCGTCGGCTACCACCCGCTCGCGGCCGATCATCAACACCCGTGACGAGCCGCACGCCGACGCGGAGCGCTACCGGCGGCTGCACGTCATCGTCGGTGACTCGAACATGTCCGAGGTGACGACCCTGCTCAAGGTAGGGGCTGCGAACCTGGTGCTGGAGATGATCGAGGACGGCGTCGCGTTCCGTGACTTCACGCTGGACAACCCGATCCGCGCGATCCGGGAGATCAGCCACGACCTCACCGGACGGCGCACCGTGCGGCTCGCCGGCGGCCGCGAGGCGAGTGCGCTGGACATCCAGCGTGAGTACCACGCCCGGGCCGTCGAGCACGTCGCGCGCCGCGGGTCCGACCCCGTCACGGATCGGATCATGGAGTTGTGGGGGCGAACCCTCGACGCTGTCGAGAGCGCGAATCACACCCTGATCGACCGGGAGATCGACTGGGCGATCAAGCACCGCCTGGTCGAGCGCTACCGCAGGAAGCACCAGCTCGACCTGTCCAGCGCGCGGATCGCGCAGCTCGACCTGGCGTACCACGACATCCGGCGCGGCCGGGGCCTGTTCGACCTGCTGCAGCGCAAGGCGCTCGTCGACCGGGTCACCGACGACGGCGAGATCGAGGCCGCGAAGGACACCCCACCGGCGAGCACGCGCGCCAAGCTCCGTGGCGACTTCATCGCCGCCGCGCAGGCCGCCGGCCGCGACTTCACCGTCGACTGGGTTCACCTGAAGCTGAACGACCAGGCCCAGCGCACCGTGCTGTGCAAGGACCCGTTCCGGGCGGTCGACGAGCGCGTGGAGCGGCTCATCGCGTCGTTGTGAGTCGGCCACTAGGCTGCCGCGGGTGTCGTCAGCTCGCGCCGAGCGCCTGGTGAACCTGGTGCTCTGCCTGCTCTCCACCCGGCAGTACCTGCCCGCCGAGCGCATCCGGAGCATCGTGTCCGGCTACGCAGGCGCGCCGAGCGACGAGGCGTTCTTCCGGATGTTCGAGCGGGACAAGGCCGAGCTCCGCGACCTCGGGATACCGCTGGAGACCGGCCGCAGTCCCGGAATGGAGGCGGGGGAGGGGTACCGGATCGTGC
>JALYQB010000770.1 GCA_030856045.1 Actinomycetota bacterium | reverse complement strand
GCCTCACGCTGCTGGTACCCACGAGAACGCAGCACCTGCGGGAGTCGGCCGCGATGATCGTCGGCTGCACCGCCGCGCATCGCTCGATGCTGTCCGCGTGGCGGTCCTCCCGCCGCGCGACGGACGTATCCTCCCACCATGGCCGACTGCGGCGCTGCCGGTGGGAGTCACCGTCCGCTTTGAGTAGGGAGAGCTGTGTACGACACACCGCGCGCTGCGCTCATGGAGCTGACTGACTACGTGCGGTTCGAGTCCGTGGCCATCCAGGTCTTGCGCGTCCAACATCCTGAACTACGGATCACCGCGCCCACCTCAGACCTGGGCCGCGACGCGTACGGACGCCCTCTGTTTGGTGAGCGTGACGAGATCGTGGGATTGTTCAGTTGTGAGAAGGACTGGCGAGGCAGCTCAACGGTGATCTCCAGCCATACGGTCAGCGCCCAACTGAGGAGAAGCCAGAGAAGGCTCTCTTCGTCGCGAACCAACCGATCAACGAGGCCAGCAAGAAACAAACCAAGCAGAAGATGCATGATCGCTACCAGATCCAGCTGGAGATTGTCGCCTTGGATGATCTCGACCTAGAGCTGAAGTCTGATGCGCTGCACCGAGTGGCAGAGCGCGAACTCGGGGTGCGCCCTCGGCAACCGCGCGTGTTACAGCCACTAGCCACCTTCTGGGACGCCCAGCAGATCTCGTTGCCCGGCGGCAACGCGCCGTTGGTCGGCCGGGCCAACGAGCTGGGGCGGTTGCGTACTGCCCTGGCACCAGCCGTCGATTCGCCGGCGAACCAGGTGGTAGTCGTGGAGGGTCCGGGTGGGATCGGGAAGACCCGGCTCGTTGTTGAGGCAGCGTGCGCCTCCACCACCTTGAGCGCACGGACGGGGACCGCCCTGTCCGAAGACAAACTGGTGGACGTTCCAGTGGACGTCCCATCGGTGATCGTCGTCGACGATGCGCACCGCAGCTCCGACCTGAGTGGTCTGGCGACGATGGTGGGCGACCCGCGCTTCGCACGAGTGACCGTGGTGCTCACGCTCCGACTCGGCCTGGCAGAACAGACCCTCCGGCAGGCCAGACTCGACCACGTCGAGCCCGCCACGATCACCTTGGGACCGCTCGGTCGATCGGAGATCAGTGAGATCGTCACCGCCCACGGGATTACTGACGAGGCGCTCCAACTCCATATCATCGACATCGCGGAAGGCAATCCGCTGATCGCGCACACAGCCTGTGAGCTCGCCGCTCAGCACGGCACGTACAGCTGGCAGGACACCAACGCCGTGTTGCGCGACCTGTTCAAGAAGCGGCTGTCCCACCTCAGGGCTGATGGACACGAGCACCGGGCCGCCGCGGTAGTGCTCGCAATGCTCACCACGGCGCAGAACAGCGACCAGCTCGCCGCGCTTGCCGGAGCTGTTCACGGCCTGTCTGCGGAGCCGCAGCGTCTCCACGAGATACTCCTGGACCTAGCCGATGCCGGGATCGTGGACGGTCCGCCCTTCACGCTGCGTCCGGACGCGCTGGGGCCGGTGATCGTGGCCGACGCCCTCGCCGACGGCGGGCGCGTCAACGTCGACCTCGCACGCACGCTGCGGGTACTTGGGCGGGCCGCATCCTGGGGGTCGGGCGCGGGTGAAGACTCCGACGACCCGGGGCTGCTGGGCATCAGTCGCCCAAGGCCCGGCGCCAACGGTGACCCGGCCGGGATACACGCCACCGTGCTGGCGTCGCAGCTCGGGGTTCTGGCGCAGGCCGCCCACCAGGCGGATCGCCACGTGGATCTCTTTACGCTCAGCCGCGCGGTGCTGGAGTTGTTGTCCGAGCAGACTGATACGACTTCCTGGCTCGATGTCCTCGTCCTCGCCGACGCGATCGGGCCGTACCGCCCGCGGCTGCTCGGAGAGCTGCGCGACGAGTTGGCCCATCGATGGCCGCCGTTGCCCAGCGAGAACCCGTGGGTGGACGATCCTGCGGAGTTCTACCGGCTGGAGGTGAAACGGCTTCTCGAGCAGGCAGTGTATCTCACTCGGCGCGCGGGTCGGATTGACCAGCGGCGGGCGGTGAGCTGGATCATGGAATGCACCTGGCTGGCGTATCCCGTCATCGGTTCCGTCGGGATCGACTCGCTACGGCGGGCGATCACGTCACTCATCTCGGCGAATCCGCGTGCGGGTGACAGGACGTGGGACGCGGTGTTCGCACGCCGCGACCAGATACTCCGTTCGATACTGCAGTGGGGGAAGGATCACTTCGCCCAATCTCCCGCCGCCCTCGGCCAAACGGAGCGAGCGGTGCGTGGTCCTGGCGAAACCGCACACGTCGTGCTGGCCGCGGTCCGACCGTTCCTCAGCGTCGTACTGGAAACCCTCGCCGTCGGGACCCCGCAGGACCCCGACGTCTACCTGTTCGGCCGGTACGCTCTGCCCGACGACCGTCGAACCGTCGATCTGCTCCACCACTCGGCCGTCCCTGCCGTCCGCCAGATCCTCGACAGCATCGACCCTGCATCACCCGAAGCCCAGCCTGTGCTACGGGAGATCGCGATACTCCCCCGTGAGCTTCGTGCCGAGGGTGCACGGGGAGTGACCGATACGGAGGCGGTGCCGACCTACGCCGTCGAGGCTCTTCATTCGGCCGCCGACGCCCTCGCCCACGCGGTCGCAGAACGCTGGGCTGCTCTGCCGATGGGCGTCCGCCATACCGCAGCGGACGCTGCCGTGCGCGCGGCCGGTCCGCCCACCACTCTCGCCGCGCTGGCGAAGGCCGGTGACCCGGTCGCGGTCGCGGCGGTCAAGGATACCGAGCTGGGGCGGATGCTCGCGCTGTTCCCGATCAGCGAAGACCTCGAGCGCATCGCCCGAGGCGGCAGCGACGCGGACAGTCTCGAACACCAGCGGCGGCAGGAGGCAGAAGAGCTCGGCAAGCAGCTTCCTTTCGAGGAGGCCATCGCGCTGTTGGAGAGCCTCGACGAGCCACCGTCGGGGCTGTTCGGACCTGACTGCCTGAGATCGTTCGCGTCGGCGGTCAGCCGCGCCTCCACCGCCGATGCGATCCTGACCCGACTGACTGCGGGACCGCTGGTCGGTGAGTACGCCTTGCTCGCGGGGTTGTTGCAGTCCGAGCCGGACGCCGTTGTCGCGTGGATTCTCGGCAACCTCACGGTGCCCCGGATTGGCGTGCTGGGCCTCACGATCGCCGGCATGCTTCCCGAAGACCAGGAGACCATCGTCCTGGATGCGGTCGCTGCCTCGCTCACCACTGCTGCCGCCTCGCCGCCGTCGGTCGAACCAAAGACCGACGGCCCCGGCGCGCTCCCCGCGTCGACGGAACTCGCCGCTCTGGCGGACGCGCTCGCGAGGCACCTCGCAGGGTCCCGTCGGCGTCCGGTCGCCGATCGACTCGAACGGTTGGCCGCCCTCGGTGAGACGGGTCCGGCCGCGGCGCTTCCCCGGGTGCTGTCCGCGGTCGGACAGGTGCTGCGCCCGATCCAGATCCAGCACGCGGTAGCAGTGGACCACCCGGACAGCCGGCGTCGTCTCGTCGCGGTTCTCCGCACAGCGCTGGCAGCGACAGATCACGACCTGCTCTCCGACGTCCAGTACGACACTGCGATGGGTGGTCTTGCGCTTGCGGTCGTCGCTCCGGCTGAGGTGGCAGCCCTCCTGATTGAACGGACGCTCGCCGACCTACCTGGAGTGATCCCCATGGGGTGGCACCGGCTGCTCGCCGACATGAACTTCGCGGACCGGACGCCGGTCGCGGAGGCGTACTGGATGCAGCTAGAACAGCAGCGCGCCGCAAGCAGGCTTACCCCCAGTAGGGAGGACACGGCGCACAAGCTACTGACGCAGCTCGGCGGTGGAACGGAACAATGGGTCGCCCTCGTCCGGGAGCTGGCTACCGGCCCCCCCGCCGATCGCACCCGAGCTGCCCAGATCGTCAGGTTCTCCTGGCATCACCGCGTCTGGACCGAGGTCGTGCCCGAACTCCTGGATGCCGGACTCGGTGAGCACGCCATCACCCAACTCCACGAAGGCCTCTTGATGGACAACACCGACTACGACCTCGACGACGCCACCCAAGTCAGGCTCGACGTCCTCCAGCCGCTCCTGAATGACGGCAGGCCCGCCGTTCAGGAATTCGCTGACGAGGCCCGCCGACGGCTCAACGAGATGCCCGGCCTTGTGATCACTCATCGGGGTAAGGTCAGCGAGACCGGGTAACCGGACCGTGGCGGATCGTTGTTCAGCCACGTTGGTTCGTCGGCGTAGGCGTCGGCAGAGTCACTGCATCCCCGGCAACGAGGGTGGATGGCACCCAGAGCCGGGGGGCCGCCAGTAGTGGAGGTACTACGGTGCGTGCGATGTTCGTGACGATGAGGGTGTGGTGACCATTGACCACCGTTGGCCACTGGACCGGCCGTGAGGCAAAGCTGCTCCGGGAGGCGCTGCGGCTCAGCGTCCGCGACTTCGCTGCCAACCTCGGGATTGGCGTACGAACGGTCAACAAGTGGGAGGCGCGGCAGGCGGACATCACCCCGCTGCCGCACATGCAAGAAGTACTGGACACCGCCCTCGCGCGAGCCTCCGACGGGGCGAAAGCGCGGTTTGCTGCCGCGACGCGCGCCGACGTGCCTGAGCACGGGACGGTGCAACTATCAGGGCAGCCCGTCCGAGGTGCAATGTTGCTCGTTGTGGTCAACGGCCGCCTGATGTTCATGCCAGTCGACACCGACGCGCTAGCCGTCGCACCGTTGGTCGGCCACGCTGATGTGGAGCCACTGGAGCGACTCGCATCCGCGGCCCGGCAGCCCTCCCGTGTCGACCCTGTTGTCGTTGAACACCTCGAACTGGTGACCCAGACGCACCGGAGCCTCTACCACGACCTCAGCTCTGTCGAGCTGATCCCTGCCGTGACCGGGCACCTTCAGGTCACCACCCTGCTGCTCCGGGGCACGCAACCCCTGCCGTTACATCGGCGCCTGGCGGCGATCGCCGGGGAGACCGCAGGGCATGCAGCCTGGTTGTTCCACGATCTCGGTGACCAGTACAGCGCGGCGCACTACTACGCCATCGCGGAGGTCGCCATCCGGGAGGCCGGTGACCCCGCGCTGGACGCCTATGTTCGTGGTTTCCGGAGCCTGATGATGGGCAGTCAGGGGCAGGCGCGAGAGGCACTCGGGTTCGTCCGGGGTGCGGTCGAGATCGCGGAACGTAGCGCGACGGCAACGACCAGGGCATGGCTAGCCAGCCTGGAAGCGCGGGCACTGGCTTCGGTGGGCGATACGAAGTCCTGCTGTGGCGCGCTTCACTGGGCCAGAACTGCGATAGGACAGTCCTGCCGGGAGGAAGATCCGGCCTGGATGTACGAGTTCGATCACGCTCGCTTGCTGGCCGTCTCCGGTGCCTGCTATGTGCAACTGGGCAAGACCGCAGCTGCGGAGCAGACCCTGCGCGAGGCCCTGGAAGCCCTCGGCCCGAAGCGCAGTCGGCGCCGCGCCGAGGTACTCGTCGACCTTGCCAGAGCGCGCGCACAGCAGCACGACGCCGAGGAAGCCGCCGGTTTGGCTTGTGAGGCTCTGGAGGTCGCAGTCGAGATCGGCTCCCCGGCCGGGATCCAGCGCGTGCGGCGCTTCCGTCCCGAACTCGCCGGAGGGAATGGAACCCGAGCGGTCACGGCGCTGGACGAACAGCT